>JAZSRE010000131.1:0-8411 GCA_045538345.1 Clostridia bacterium | reverse complement strand
TTAGAATTGTATTCGTAATTAACCAAACCTATACTATGTGCGTAAAAATCATAATATGTTATATCTTTTTTATTATCATCAACAATGTATGTTTTGGAATTTCCCAAACCATCTTGATAAACCATATAAAGATAGTTACTGAAACTGTCCTCAAGATATTGAATTCCCACAAGTTCATACGATGTTGGTAAAGGAATATAATTACAATTTTCAACAAGCTCTATTGCTGAATTCAAATCCGATTCCTTTTGCGAATACCAAAAATCAAAAACCTTATCCGCATTAAGAGCATTCTTAAAAATACCCAAATCAGATACGTTATTAGTGTTTAAAATATTTCCTGTATATGCATTAATAAAGTTAACTCCGTCTGACATATCGGCATATCTTATATACAAACTGCCATCATTCTTTTTAGCAAATTCTTTTACCATACCAATTTTATCAAACATTGCAACGCTTGCTTTGTCAAGAGAAATGATTTTTTGTGAAGAATATATTTTATCATAATCTTTCCACACAACATTGTAAGACTTTACTTTGCCTTTACCTGAGTCAACCTCTACATCAATGTAATTGTCATAGCATGGTAAATCATTTTCATATCTTACTAACTTAAATGTATAAGGTTCATATTTTCTGTGTACAGAATACTCAAAGTCAACAAAACGGGTTTTAAAATAAAATTCCGGACAGGCCTTCTCAAGGAATCTTTCAACCTCTTTTTTTGCTTCATCAGAAGATAAAGTTGATAGCTTATAGTTTCCTTTAAAATCACCATAAAAATACTGGCTAAAAGAAATAATACGCAATTTATCATCTACCGTAACATTAATTTGTCCACCCGGGTTAAATTCATCTTCTTCACCATACCATGTAAAATACACAAGTTGCAAATTTGGAGAAACGGTTAGTTTGCTGTTAAACTCAGTATAATTTACAGGAATATCAATTTTACTTTTAACTACATTTATAGCCTTTGTAACAAATGATTCATCAGATGCATAGCATGGTATAAAAACTGTATTTAAAACAAACAATAGTGCAACTATGATGCAAATTGTTTTCTTCATATAACCACCACCTAAATTTACTTAATAATATCATATTTAATTAAGAAATACAAGAATATTAACCATTTTGTAACATAGAATAAATAATTAAGGAGGTAATTTTATGAACACGGATTCTAAAACTAACAATGAAAATAAAAAAACGCCCAAACCAACAGGTGATTTGGACGACTTTATTTTTAAAGATGAGGAAATTAAATATCAATCAGAGAGGTAAGTAAATTTTTCATTTCATCAAAGGATGTAGCAGCCGTTAGCTTGTTTTTTACAGAAACACTGTTTTTCATTCCTTTGATGTACCATATTGCATGTTTTCGAGCCTCTCTTATTCCTACATATTCACCTTTATATTCAACAATTTTCTTTATATGTTCCAATGCAGTATTAATAATTTCACAATAAGATGGTTTAGGAATAAGTTCATTATATTCAAGATAATTTTTAATTCTTTTTAACAAAAATGGATTTCCAAGGATACCCCTGCCAACCATAACAGCATGGCAACCTGTTTGGTTTAACATTTTTTCAGCATCTACAGGTGATTTTATATCTCCGTTTCCAATAACAGGGATATTTACTACATTCACAACATCCTTAATCAATTCCCAGTCTGCAGTTCCCCTATATTCCTGTTTTACCGTTCTACCATGTACAGTTATGTGTGATGCCCCTGCCCTTTCAGCTAATTTTGCAACCTCAACAGCGTTTACAGAGCTATCATCCCAACCTTTGCGTATTTTAACAGAAACAGGCAAATCACAATTTTCCTTGACTGCACAGATAATATCGTAAATTACTCCTGGTGTTTTCATAAGTGCACCACCATCAGCATTACCAATAATTTTACCTGCCGGGCATCCACAGTTTATATCAATACCAACGGCACCAAAAGACGCCGCCTTGCTTGCCACACTAGAAAAAATTTCGGGTTCATGTCCAAAAATTTGAGCATATACAGGTTGTTCTTCATTGGAAACCTCTAAAAGTGTTGCTGTTTTTTTATCATTATAGAACAAGCCCTTTGTACTTACCATTTCCGTAAAACACATATCAGCACCAAAACCCATACATATTTCACGGTATGCCCTGTCTGTTACACCTGCCATAGGAGCAACAACAACTTTATTTTTTAAGGATATCATACATTACTCCTTCTCGCAAACTACTTACACAGCTTATAAGCTTTGGTGCCTCTATATATTCCATTATAGCTTTATCTGGAACAACCCCGCCAAGTTTATTATCTGCTCTGCCTTTTCCTATACCTTCTATCAAGGCACGGTCCACAACAGGTATTTTTATTAGACTGTATATTTTATCAAGAGTATCATTTTTACTCATTGTAAAACCGTGCACTGCCTCATCAGGTACATCCTGCATTTTAACAAGAGCACGCACTGTACCACCCATACCTGCAACATCTACATTCTTTACTGATTTAATCCAATCAATCTCATTAAGCTTTTCTTTAAATGCATTTATTGCAACATTAAGTTCATTATCATCTGCAACCATTTTGGTAAAATACTTTTCTGTAATATTCACAGCCGCCATAGGAATACTTACCATATTAATATTTTTGCGATCTTTTATATATATAAGTTCTGTACTTGCACCACCAATATCAACAATCATACAATCAGTAACGGGCAGTGTGTTTACAACTGCCATATAGTCGTAGTACGCCTCTTTTTCACCTGTTATTATTTCAAAATCCACTCCTATTTCCGAAGCAGGTTTTGTAAACAAGTGAGGATTTTTGGCAGTACGCAATGCAGCAGTAGCGATAGCCCTTACTTTATCAACTTTCATATCATCCATAATACGTTTGAATTTTTTAAGTTCGCAAAGTGTACGTTCAACAGCTTTTGCCCTGAGCATTCTTTCGTCGCCCATACCCTCACTTAAACGTACAACCGTTCGGATATTCTCCAAAACGGTTGCATTGTTATCTATAACTTCTATTATATTCATACGTATGGAATTTGAACCTAAATCAATTATAGCAATTCTCATACAATTTCCTTATCTGGCATTTATTGAATAGTTAGGAGCTTCTTTTGTAATGTTAATGTCATGTGGATGGCTTTCAACAAGACCCGCACTTGTAATACGAACAAATTTGCCATTTTCCTTAAGTTCAGGAATTGTCTTTGTTCCACAGTAACCCATACCTGAACGGATACCGCCAAGTAGCTGATAAATTGTATCACACAAAGCACCCTTGTAAGGCACACGACCTTCAACACCTTCAGGAACAAGTTTTTTAGTATTTGTCTGGAAGTATCTATCCTTACTACCCTTATTCATAGCAGCAATAGAACCCATACCACGATATACTTTAAACTGTCTGCCCTGATAAATCTCACACTCTCCGGGTGATTCTTCACATCCTGCAAACAAGCTGCCAATCATAATAACATCAGCCCCTGCTGCAATAGCTTTTACAAGGTCTCCTGAATATTTGATACCACCGTCTGCAATCAAAGGAATGCCATATTTTTTAGCAACCTGTGCACAGTCATAAATTGCAGTAATCTGTGGTACACCTATACCTGCAACAACACGAGTTGTACAAATAGAACCAGGACCAATACCAACTTTAATTGCATCAGCGCCTGCCTTAATCAAATCTTCAGCAGCTTCTGCGGTAGCTATATTACCTGCAATAACAGGTGTTTCAGGAAAAGCTTCCTTAACCTTTTTGATTGCAGAAATAATATTTTTAGAATGACCATGAGCAGAGTCAAGTACCAAAACGTCAACCTTAGCATCAATAAGAGCTTTTGCTCTTTCCAAAATATCCTGTGTAACACCAATAGCAGCACCTACAATAAGTCTGCCCTGACTATCACGTGCAGAATTTGGATATTTCTGAGATTTTTCAATATCTTTTATTGTTATAAGACCCTTCAACATACCGTCTTTATCAACGATAGGAAGTTTTTCAACCTTTTTCTTCTGCAAAATAACTGCAGCTTCTTCTAAGGTTGTACCCTCCGGTGCTGTAACAAGGTTTTCTTTTGTCATACAGTCACCAAGTTTTTTTGTAAGGTCAGATTCAAAACGCAAGTCACGGTTTGTAAAAATACCAACAAGCTTACCATTAACAGTAATCGGCACACCGCTTATTTTATATTTACCCATAAGAGCATCTGCTTCTTCTAATGTATTTTCAGGTGAAAGATAAAATGGGTCAATAATTACTCCGTTTTCATTACGTTTAACCTTATCTACTTCCATAGCCTGTTGTTCAATTGTCATATTTTTATGAATAACACCCAAGCCGCCTTCTCTGGCAATAGCAATAGCCAAAGCAGATTCTGTAACAGTATCCATAGCAGATGAGATAATAGGTATGTTTAGTTTTACTTTTTTTGTAAGATTTGTACCAAGTTCAATCATATCAGGTGTAACCTCTGACTTTTGAGGAACCAACAAGACATCATCAAATGTAAAACCTTCTTTTCCGAACTTTTCATTAAAATCCATTATAAATCCTCCTCTTGCGTCCATTTTATTAAAGTATAGTATACCAAAAAACACCTTGATTCGTCAAGATAATTTTTGTATTTTTTACTTAAAAACCAATAAAATTCAATATAATTTGATAAAAAACAGGGATAAGTACCGCCGGCAATAGATTTCCAACCTTTACAATCTTTTTATCAAACAACAAATTAAAGCCTATTCCCATTACCAACATAGACCCAACTAACGAAAGCTGACTTATTAAAATATCAGTCATAAAAGGTTCTAAAATACTTGCCAAAACAGTTATAAGCCCCTGATAAATCAACACGACAACCGAAGATAAAACAACCCCGCTTCCAAAAGATGCAGTAAGAACAACACTCATCACGCCGTCAAGTACAGCTTTTGCAGCAAGAATTGTATAGTTACCTGTAAGACCATCCTGAATAGAACCAACTATAGCCATTGCCCCTACGCAAAAAAGTAATGATGTAGAAACAAAACCTTCCACAAATTCCGGATTATCCTTTGCAAGGAAAGATGCTTTTTTTCTACAAAACTCACCCAGACGTTCAAGCTTTTCTTCAATATCAACTGCTTCTCCTGCTATAGCACCCAACACAAGGGATATAACCATAAGCATAATACCATTGGTTGATACAACGCCATCTGCATTTACAGTAAGCATTTCAGACAAAACCCCTGTAACACCTATCATAAGTGTTGAAAGCCCCGCTGCAGATTTAACCGTTTTTTCAAAACGTGTTGGTAAACCGCCTTTTAAAAACATACCAATTGCAGAACCAACCAATATGGTAATAACATTTATAATTGTACCTAAACCAAACATAATATCACCTATTTTATCTTACGTGCTTCTACATAAAATCTCTTATCGCAAGCTTCACCCATAGAAAAAGTCTTACGAGGTAAGATACCATCGGTTATTATTGTCTTAAACAAATCCGACTTTTCCATTGATGGAAGCAAAAACCCTATTGAGTTATCCTGCATTGACAGATTTGAAACAACATCATCACCATGTATGTAATCTATTTCAGCATTTTTGTCTGCAAGATATTTGTCAAGAAAATTCTGAAGAGTTCCTACTGCAAGGTTTGATGTAGGATTTTTAATATAGTATTTTGTAACTTTCCCCTTTACAACACTACATACCTGTTGTTCACATTCATTACCTGTTTTGGAAATACCGCAATACAAATCAAGCTCTTTTAAAAGTTCATCTACATCACAATTTACAACAATTCTGTGAATAGGTTCAAAATCCAAAGCTTTGTCGTGAATGTTTTCAATTTCAACAAGTGCATAACGTGCAGGATGGTTAGTTGTATCAACACCTGTGTTTTTAATATTTTCCCAACAAGCTTTTGCGGTTGCCAAAGAATGATTTCCATCACCTACTGCATAAAGCATAGTGTTGTTCTGTGAATAATTTTTTTCATATAACTCTGCAAGTCTATCCGCAATTTCTTCACAATTTTCTATTTTCCATCCGCAAAGGTGTCCACTTTCCTTCATAAGTTCAAAGTCATATACCTTGTACAGATTTTCACTTTTTATGCTTCCAAACACAATATCATCGGCATCGTCAATAAGCAACATAACATGTGGCAGTTCAAGATTGGCATTTTCCCTTACCTTTACTCTTGGAGGAATGCGTTCTAAAACCGTACCCTCAGTAGCACGTATCATAGCAGTATTGCCAGGTTCAAATTTGTAATTTTCAAGGTCTATTGCCCCTACAATACCTCTTCTCACCTTACCGTTATTAAGTTTTCTTTCAACATAAATCAAGGAATTAGTATATTCTTTAAAAACACCATCCTCTACATATTTTTTCATATTTGAATTAATACTTTTTATTCTATCATCAACATCATTTCCGTTAAGATAAAGTTCAGGCAACACAAGGTTATATGTTGAAACACTTTCACCAACAGTATTTTTTACATCCTCCCAATAGTCAGGCTGTGATGTATACTGGTCGCATGCAACAACACTCCATTTGTTCATATCTGCATCAGCAGGCAGTAAAATATCTGTTGGAAAAAGTGAAACTTTTTCATATTTATTCATAACTTAACCTCCAAAAACCATTTTGTAAAATTATAGCATAAAAAAAAGAAATTGTAAAATAAAAAAATAAGCAATAATATTCTTTTGTATTGTGGCTTTTGCATAAAAACAAAAAGTTTTGATTAAATTTAAAAAAACTATTTATTTTTTTGCAAATATATTGTATAATTATTTAATAATGTATATTTATATGGGAGATTTGATAATATGAACAGAAAAACAGCCAGAGATTTAGCATTTAAACTACTTTATCAAGCCGATATTCAAAAAGAAGACGGTGAAGTTGTATTTGACATTGCGAAAGAAGAATACGTAATTGACGACAAATCAAAGGAATATATCGGAAACATATTATACGGGGTTGAAGAAAACGCCGAAACCATAAACAACCATATATCTGAAAAATCAAAAGGGTGGAAAATAAACAGAATTTCAAAAATTTCTCTTGCCTGCCTTAAGCTTGGTATTTTTGAGATTTTATACTGCGATGACATTCCTGACCAGGTGGCAGCAAACGAAGCTGTTGGACTTGCAAAATTATACGAAGGTGAAGAATCCGCAAAATTTGTAAACGGCATACTTTCTGTTGTTATCAAAGAAAAACCCTGACGGAGGTTAACTAAAGTTGGCTATTACTGTTACTCAACTTAACAAATATATAAAAAACCTTTTAGAAACTGATATGAACTTATCACAGGTTTCTATAAAAGGAGAAATATCAAATTTCAAGCTTCATTCTTCAGGGCACTGTTATATGACAATTAAGGATGAAACGGCATCTATCCGTGCAGTTATGTTTAAAACCTACACTGCATCCCTTAAGTTTAACCCTGAAAATGGTATGAAGATTATAGCAACTGGTAAAATTTCACTTTACGAGCGTGACGGACAGTATCAGCTATATATCTTTTCAATGCAACCTGATGGGTTGGGTGATTTACATGTTGAATTTGAAAAACTAAAAGCAAAGCTTACTGCCGAAGGTCTTTTTGATGCAATTTATAAAAAGCCCATACCAAAAATACCTAATGCAATTGGGGTAATTACATCACCGACAGGTGCTGCAATAAGGGATATAATAAACGTTGCTACGCGAAGATACCCATTAGCTGAAATAATAATATGCCCCGTGTTGGTACAAGGTGAAAACTCGGCAAAACAAATTGCAAATGCAATAGAATATATGAACAAAGAAAATATGGCAGATGTTTTAATTGTTGGCCGTGGTGGTGGTTCGATAGAAGATTTATGGAGCTTTAACGAAGAAATTGTAGCCTATGCAATACACAATTCCAAAATACCCGTTATATCTGCAGTAGGGCATGAAACAGACTTTACAATTTCGGACTTTGTGGCAGATTTACGTGCACCTACCCCCTCTGCTGCTGCTGAACTTGCCGTACCTTCTGCAATTGAACTAAAAGCAAATATATCAATGCAATTTAACAGAATGCTTTCAATTACAAAGCAAACAATAGACCTTAAACGTTCAATTGTTTCAGGGTTTTCAATTAAAAGCCCCATTGATTATATAAATCAAAACAGGCTGCGCGTAGACAACTCTATGCAAAAGATATACACAATTACAAAAGAAACTTTAATGCAAAACAAAAACAAAACAGATTCTTTTGAACAAAAAATATCAAACTCCATTAAAAATATGTATATGGAAAAAGCAAAAAAACTTGATGTTAAAATTGCAAAGCTTGATGCACTTAGCCCCCTTAAGGTTATGCACAGAGGCTATTCTGTTACACAAAACAAAAA
>JAZSRE010000158.1:0-13356 GCA_045538345.1 Clostridia bacterium | reverse complement strand
ATATCAGCTTGATATGTATGTAGAGCAAAAGTTTGACAAAAAAGCTGAACTTGAAAAGAAAAAACAGTTAAAACTTAAAATGGCAAGAAGAAAACTGGCACTTTATATGGCAGTGGTATTTGTGGCTTTATTTGCAATTCTTTTCAGATATGTGCGCGTATATGATTTACATAGTGATGTTAGAGCACAGACAGCCCAGCTTGAAACAATACGTATGGAAAATGAACAAAAAGAACTTGCTATAGAAAATATGACGGATAAAACAAAAATTCAAGAATATGCAGAAAATGTATTGGGGCTTAAAAAGATTTCAAGTGCACAGACCGTGTACCTTAATCCTGTAAATAAAAATTATATGCAAAATGTTGCAGACACAAACAAAAGTACAGGAGGAATCAAGGGATTTTTTGCGGGCTTTTGGGAATATTTGAAATAAATTGTTAATAGGTATAAGAGGAGTCTTAATGACTCCTCTTATAGTCATTTTTGATTAAATGAAAAATTGCGTTTTGCAGGCAGAGGGTGGTTTTTTGAAAAGAGCTAATAATGCTATGAAAAAGAAAATATTGATAATTGTTTTGGCATTTGTATTGGGATTTTCATGGGTTTTAATAAACCTTACCAAGTGGCAGATTTTCAAAGGCAGTGAACTTGCTCAGGCTGCAATAGAGCAACAGACCAGAGATAAGACTATAAATTCTAAGAGAGGGTCAATTTTGGATAGAAACGGAAATGTGTTGGCTGCATCTGTTTCCGTGGAAACTCTTACCGCATCTCCTGTGGACGTTCATAAAAATGAAGATACAAGCATAGAAGAAATTTCACACAGGCTTGCCGATATGTTAGACCTTGAATATGAAGATGTGTATAACAAGTTAAAGAAAAAGACATCCTATGCAATTATAAAAAAGAAAATGGATAAAGAACTTGCCGATAAGGTAAGAAATTATCTTCACGAAAATAAAATAAAGGGTTTTACATTGATTACAGATACAAAGAGATATTACCCTTATGATAATTTAGCATCACATATTCTTGGCTTTACGGGTACTGATAACCAGGGGCTTGCAGGTATTGAACTGGAATATGACAGTTATTTAAAAGGTGCTTCGGGAAGGTTGATTACCGCAAGTGATGCTTCTGGAAGTGAAATGCCTTTTGATTACGAAAGGCTTATTGACCCGGAAGACGGACTTAATGTGGTTTTGACAATAGACGAAAATATTCAGAGAATAGCAGAAAAGTATATAGAACAAGCTGTTGAGGAAAATCAGCTTGCAAATGGCGCGTGTTGTATAGTTATGGATGTTAAAACAGGCGAAATACTTGCTATGACAACTAAGCCTGACTTTAACCTTAACGAGCCTTTTGTTATTACTGATGAAGAAAAGCTTGAAGAATTGAAGGAATATAAGGAGGGCGAGGAAAGAAACGAAAAATATTCCGAAGCTCTTAATAAGTTGTGGAGAAACAAGGCAGTTGTAGATGCTTATGAGCCTGGTTCCACATTTAAAATATTCACATCGGCTATGGCTATTGAAGAAAATGTAATTTCGGGTACTGATATGTTTGTATGTAACGGTGTAAGGCACGTTGGGGATCATAATATCAGATGTTGGAAAGCAGGAGGACATGGGACACAGACGTTTGCACGTGCCGTACAGAATTCCTGCAACCCCGCTTTCATGGAAATAGGCGAACGAATAGGTACAACAAGGTTTTATAATTATATGTCAGGTCTTGGTTTTCGTGAAAAAACAGGCATTGACCTACCTGGTGAAGATATTGGCCTTATGCACGAAAAGTCAGGCTTTAATGAAGTAGAACTAGCAACATATTCCTTTGGTCAGGGCTTTACTGTTACACCTATTCAGATGGTTACAGGTGTAAATGCTATTGCAAATAACGGAATGATGATAGCACCGCATATAGTTAAACAATTTGTTGACAGCAACGGAAATGTTGTAAAAGAATTTGGGACACAGGAAATACGACAGATTGTTTCTGAAGCAACAAGCAAACAACTTAGAGATGTTTTGGAATCAGTTGTATCGGAAGGTTCTGGTTCCGGTGCTTATATAAAAGGATATCGCGTTGGGGGTAAAACAGGTACATCAGAAAAAACCCCTCGTGGTAACGGCAAGTATGTTGCATCATTTATAGGTATAGCACCTGCTGATGAACCTGAAATAATATGTCTTGTAATGCTTGACGAACCTACTGCCGGCGCATATTTCGGTGGTATAATTGCTACACCTGTGGCAAGAAATATAATGGAAGAGACATTGCTTTATCTTGGTATTGAACCATCTTATACAGCTGAAGAACTTGCAACAATGGAAACAACAGTACCAAACATTGTTGGAATGACAATAGAACAAGCTAAGCAGGCACTTGCTAATGCTAACCTTAAGTTTAGTGTGGAAGGTTCAGGAGATACTATACTAAATCAGTTACCAAAATCCGGGGTACAGGTAAATCAGCAATCTACTGTTATGCTTTATACAGATGAAAATATGGTAAATACAACTACTACTGTACCTAACTTGTTGAATATGACGGTAAATCAGGTTGCTACCCTTATTTCCAATGCAAGACTTAACCTTAATGTACAGGGGGCAGGCTCAACAACATCAAATGAAGCTGTGCTTTCGTACAAACAGTCTTTAGACCCGGGAACTGTGGTTGAAATTGGTACTATGGTAACGGTAGAATTTAAACGAATAGAAGCAGGAGAATAACTTTTTGTCCATGGAGGATTTTGCTATGAAGTTAAAGGAAATTTTGACATCAACAGATTTAAATATTGAGGTTACGGGTATTTCATATAATTCTAAACTGACAAAACCCGGGGATGTTTTTGTTGCGGTAACCGGATATACCACCGACGGGCATAAATATGCAAAAAGTGCCGTTGAAAATGGCGCAGTGTGTGTGGTTTGTGAATATGTTCCGGAAGGTATTGATGTTCCCTGCGTTGTTGTGGAAAATACACGTCTTGCATTGGCTGAAATGTCTTGTAATTTTTATAATAACCCTACTTCAAAACTTAAACTTATAGGTGTAACAGGTACAAACGGAAAAACCACCGTAACTTATCTTGTAAAGGCAATTTTGGAAGCAAATGGCGAAAAAGTCGGACTTATGGGTACAAATAAAAATATGATTGGCAACAAGGAATTTCATACAGAACGAACTACCCCTGAATCCTTAGAGTTGCAGGAATTGTTTGCCGAAATGGTTAAGGAAGACTGCACTTATGCAATAATGGAAGTTTCTTCTCACGCTTTGGAGCTTCACCGTGTTACAGGTTGCAAGTATAAGGTTGGGGCCTTTACAAATCTTACACAGGACCATCTTGATTTTCATGGCGATATGGAAAACTATTTTAAGGCAAAAAGCAAACTTTTTGATATGTGTGAAACGGGCGTTGTAAATGCAGATGATGAATATGGCAGTGTTTTGTGCCAAAATTGCAAATGTGATTTAATTTCATACGGTATAAATATGGGTAGTTTGACTGCCGAAAATATTGTTTATGGCCAGAAGGGTGTAAGCTTTGATTGCGGTAGTATGAAAATAAACCTTGCTATACCCGGAGAATTTTCTGTTTACAATGCGCTTACTGCAATTGGTATATGCAAAGCTTGCGGAATTTCCGATGATGTTATACAAGGGGCTTTAAATGTTGCAGGCGGAGTAAAGGGGAGGGCAGAAATTGTAGACTGCGGAAGAGATTTTACTTTACTTATTGATTATGCACACACACCTGACGGCTTGGAAAATATACTTGAAAGTGTAAAGGGCTTTACAAAGGGAAGAGTAGTTGTATTGTTTGGTTGCGGAGGCGACCGGGATAAAACCAAACGTCCTAAAATGGGCAGAGTGGCAGGAAGGCTTGCAGATTTTTGCATAGTAACCTCCGATAACCCAAGGTCGGAAGAGCCTGATGCAATAATAAGAGATATTCTTGACGGTATGAATGATGCTATGGCAGGGTATGTTGTTATAGAAAACAGACGTGATGCAATAGAATATGCAATTAAGCATGCGTTGCCTGGTGACACCATTGTCCTTGCAGGAAAGGGACACGAGGATTATCAGATACTTAAGGGTAAAACAATTCAATTTGATGAAAGAGAAGTTGTAAAAGATATTTTAAGTAAAATGTAAAAGGTGATAGTTTTGGATAAAATATCAGTAAAAAATATTGCGGATTTTATTGGCGGAAAGCTTGTTGGCGATGATATTTATATAAACAGAATAACTACTGATAGCCGTGAGGCTTTTGAAGGGACTGCTTTTATTGGCATAAAAGGCGAAAAAGTTGACGGAAATGACTTTGCTGTTGACTTTTTGGAAAAAGGCGGAAGCTGTGTTGTGATTGAAAAAGATATTCACATCCCCAATGGGAAAACTGCAATAATGGTTGAAGATACCAAAAAAGCAATAAGAGATATTGCGGAATTTTACAGAACTACTTTAAAAATTGATGTTGTGGCAGTAACAGGAAGTGTTGGTAAAACAAGCACAAAGGAAATGCTTAACTGTGTTATTGAACAGGGGTTCAGCGTTTTTTCAACAAAGGGTAATTTCAATAATGAAATAGGTGTTCCGTTAACGGTTTTTCAGTTGGATAGCTCTTATGAAAAAGCTGTTGTTGAAATGGGTATGAGTAACCTTGGAGAAATAAGCAGGCTTACCAAAATAGCAAAACCGCAGGTTGCAGTTATAACAAACATTGGTACTGCTCACATAGGTAATTTGGGTAGTCAGGAAAATATTTTAAAGGCAAAACTTGAGGTTTTGGAATGTCTTGACAGTGACGGACTTGTTATTTTAAACGGTGATGATGAATTTTTGTGGGACGCAAGGGAAAGTATTTCTCATAGGGTGTTGTATTACGGAATAGAAAACCAAAATGCGGATTATGTGGCATACGATGTTAAAACAAGTGAAAATGGAAGTCGTTTTAAAATGAATATAAACGGAGAAACTGTTGAATTCAGTGTGCCTGTTGTAGGGATACATCACATTTATAATGCTATGGCTGCAATTATATGCGGACTTAATTTTGGGATGGAAATTGAAAAAATTGCCCAGGGTGTGGGTAAATATGCTACAACCGGAATGCGACAAAAGGAAATAGAAATAGAAAATATAAAAATTATAGAAGATTGCTACAATGCAAGCCTTGATTCTATGAAATCTTCAATAGACGTGCTTGTGGCTTTATCTGAAAATGGCAGAAGTATTGCCGTGCTTGCAGATATGCTTGAACAGGGCAGTATGTCTGAAAGCCTTCACCGACAGGTTGGGGACTATGTGGCGGATAAAAAGATTGACGTTTTAATATGTGTTGGCAAGGATGCAAAATATATTGCTGATCAGGCAATGAGTAAGGGAGTATCTAACGTATATACTTTTGATGATAATAAATCTGCTACTGAATATTTATGCGATTTTGCAGTAGGTGGAGATTTTATACTGCTAAAAGGGTCAAGAGGAATGAAGCTTGAAGAAATTTCAACAAGCCTTCAGGAACATTTGAAAGGAAGAATGTAATTATGGATATGTTAAATATTGTCTATATACTTACTTTTTTAATTGGGTTTACTGCTTCGGCGTTATTGGGCCCTTTGTTTATTCCTGTGCTTATAAAGCTTAAATTTGGCCAGAGTATTCGTGAAATAGGCCCAAAATGGCACGAAAAGAAAAGCGGTACGCCTACTATGGGAGGTATAATTTTTATTCTGTCTCTTGTAATTACATGTTTAATTGCCTATAAATTTATGGATACAAAGTCTTGGCTTGTGCTATTTTGTGCAGTGGGGTTCGGCGTTGTAGGTTTTATAGATGACTTTATAAAGGTTGTTTTAAAGAGGAATCTGGGGCTTCGCGCATGGCAAAAACTTGCTTTGCAGATAATTATATCTTTGGTATTTGTTTTTTTAGGACTGTCCAGAGGTCTTGTTTCAACATCTGTTAGTATACCATTTACTGCGCTTTCCTGGGATATGGGTCTTTTGTATATCCCTTTTGCAATTTTTGTCTTGCTTGCGGTTGTAAATGGTGTTAACCTTACAGACGGTATAGACGGGCTTGCAACAAGCGTTACAACTGTTGTTGCGGTGTTTTTTGCGGTTGTTTCAGCTTTCGTTTTAAGCGGATATTCATCTGTGGCTGTAATTTCCTTTGCACTTGCAGGTGGCTTGCTGGGTTTTTTACTTTATAACAAAAATCCTGCAAAGGTATTTATGGGTGATACAGGGTCTTTGATGCTTGGCGGTGCCGTAGGTGCTTTGGCTTTGGTTATAAATAATCCATTAATACTTATATTGGTGGGAGTAATATATGTAGTTGAAACTCTTTCTGTTATAATTCAGGTTACTTCATTTAAACTTACAGGTAAAAGGGTTTTTAAAATGAGTCCAATTCACCATCATTTTGAAATGTGTGGTTGGAATGAACGCAAAATAGTTTGTATCTTTTCGCTGATAACTGTTGTTTTTTGTGTTTTGTCATTTTTGGGCGTTGGAGTGTGATAAACTTTGAAAAAAGGTCAAATTGATTTTTACTTTTTAATAACGGTTTTTGCTTTGCTTGCCCTTGGGCTTATGATGGTTATGTCTGCAAGCTCGGAGTCTGCAAGAATATACCAGGGTGATGCCTATTATTTTATTAAACACCAGTTATTGTGGGCTTTGATTTCAACTGTTGCTTTGATATTCTTTTCAAAATTTGACTATCACAAGCTTATACAGTTGTCGGGAATTTTGATAGTAGCTACAATAGTGATGCTTGTTATGGTATTGCTTATAGGTACAGAAACAAACGGCGGACAGCGTTGGTTGCCTCTTGGACCATTTAGCTTTCAGCCATCCGAGGCGGCAAAGATAAGCCTTATACTTTATCTTGCAGGCACTGTTCCTAAAAATAAGAAGATTGATAACTTTACGAGAGGCCTTTTGCCAAATCTTATTATTATAGGTTTGATTGGTGCTTTGCTTATACTTCAGCCTCATTTTAGCGCTACGGTTCTTGTGGTATGTGTTGGGGTAATTATTCTTTTTGTGGGTGGTGTAAACTGGAAACATCTTCTTTTGATTGGTGCACCGGTTGTGAGTCTTGGTGCAATTCTTGTTTTTTCATCCGAATACAGAAGAGCACGTGTTTTATCATTTGTGGATCCGTTTTTAGATCCTCTTGGCGATGGATACCAGGTTATTCAGTCGCTATATGCTATTGGAAGCGGCGGGCTTTTCGGACTTGGACTTGGGCAGAGCAGACAAAAGTTTTTGTATATTCCTGAACCTCATAATGACTTTATTTTTTCAATATGGTGTGAAGAATTTGGCTATATTGGCGCTTTGGTTGTTATTTTTATGTTTGGCTTTTTAATATACAGAGGAATAAAAATTGCAATGAATGCAAAGGATGCTGAAGGTTTGCTTGTTGCAGTTGGGATAATTTCGCTTATTACTTTGCAGGTAATAATGAATATGTGCGTTGTAACAGCAGGTATGCCTGTTACAGGTATATCTTTACCGTTTTTCAGTTATGGCGGAACAGCGTTGCTTATGATTATGAGTTGTATGGGCATAATGCTTAATATTTCAAAACAGGGAAGTAAATAATATCTGGAAGGATTGGTATAATGCGAGTATTGCTTGCGGGCGGTGGAACCGCCGGTCATATAAATCCGGCAATTTCAATTGCAGATACAATTAAATCCAATGAAAAAGACAGTGAATTTTTGTTTGTGGGAACAAAAAATGGTATGGAGAGCAAGCTTGTACCAAAAGCCGGCTATGATATAGAATTTATTGAAGTAAGCGGGTTTAAGAGAAGCTTGTCAATTAAAAATGCTGTGGCGGTACTAAAGGCGGCTAATGCTTGCATAAAGTGCAAAAAAATAATTAAAAAGTTCAATCCTGATGTGGTTATAGGCACAGGCGGTTATGTATCAGGACCACTTCTTTATATGGCATCAATGCTTAAAATACCTACACTTATTCACGAACAAAATGTGTTTGCAGGTATGACAAGTAAAATGCTTTGTGATAAGGTAGATACTGTATGCATAAGTTTTGAGGAAAGTCGTAAGCGTTTTGCAAAAGCAAAGAATGTGGTGCTTACGGGAAATCCAATACGTCAGGAACTTTTTGACCTTGGATATGACCAGGCAAGAAAACGGCTTGGTGTTGACGAAAAACCTTTTATCGTTGCATTTGGCGGAAGCTTGGGTGCAACAAGGGTTAATGAGAGTATGGTTTCGTATATAAAGTATGTGGCTGAGGGGAAATGTAATATTTTACTTGCCACAGGGGAAAGAGATTATGAAACAGTTGTAAAGGCCCTTGCAGGAATTGAAAAAGAAGGAATTAAGGTAGTTAAATACATATATAATATGAATGAAGTTATGCAGGCGGCTGACTTGTTGGTGTGCAGAGCAGGTGCAATAACAGTAAGCGAACTTAATGCCCTTGGAAAGCCATCGGTTTTAATACCTTCTCCAAATGTTACGGATAACCATCAGTTTTTTAATGCAAAGGCACTTGCTGATAAGGGTGCGGCAGTATTGATTGAAGAAGAAGACCTTAATGAAAACATCTTTACAAGTACTATTAACAATATGATTGCTGATAGGAAGAAACTTGAGCAAATGGGTGCTTTATCTAAAAAAATGGGTATTTGTAATTCTAACGAATTAATCTATAGAGAAATTGTGAAAATCATATCATAATTACAAAGCGACTTGGTAAATTGCTTATTTTCAAGTCGCTTTTTTAGTACAAAATTAACAACTTTTTTACAAATAGCACAAAAAAATTTAAAATTTTTATTGATTTTTATATAAAAATGGTGTATTATATTGAATATATAAATTTTAATTATTGTCCTTACAAAGGAGTGTGCTATTATGGCAAACAGATTGTTTCAGACAGTTATTCATCAGATGAAGTCTGCTATGCTTGGCAGAGAGGCAGGCGTGATTGACGAAAGTGCAACAGTAATTGCTTGTACCGATGTTAATGAAATTGGTGCAGTGCGTGAACTTGCAGCATCAAGAGCAAAGGAAATTGGGGATGCTATTGTTGTAGACGGCGTTACTTACCGCCGTATAGGTGTACGCAACCGTTCCGAATACGTTGTTTTCTGTGGCGGAAATGACGACTTTGCAAAGAGTATTACTGAAGTTTTGTCAGTTTCTTTTTCACAGATAAAGCAGTACCATGATGAAAAATATGATAAGAACAGCCTTATTAAAAACATACTTGAAGATAATATTATGCCGGGTGATATACATATTAAGTCAAAAACTATGCACCTTAATGTAGATGCATACCGTATTGCTTTTTTAATACGCATAGATAATGATGAATTTTCTGCACACGATATCGTTAAAGGACTTTTCCCTGATAAGAATAAGGATTTTGTTATAAGTATGAATGAGTCGGATGTTGTTCTTATAAAGAGCATTGAGGAGGATTCTACTCCTGATGAATTTGAACAGATTGCAAATTCCATTGTAGACACCTTAAGTTCTGAACTTATGACAGGTGTACGTGTAGGTATAGGTTCGGTTGTTTCTAATATTGTAGAAATTAACCGTTCATATAAGGATGCTGTTGTTGCTCTTGAGGTTGGCCGTGTATTTGACGGAGATATGCCTGTTATAAGCTACAACAACCTTGGCATAGGACGTCTTATATATCAGCTTCCTACAAAGCTTTGTGAACTCTACCTTAATGAAGTTTTCAAAAAAGGATCTCTAGAACTTTTGGATGAAGAAACAATAATTACAATTCAAAAATTCTTCAAAAACAACCTTAATGTAAGTGAGGCTTCAAGAAAGCTTTTTGTTCACAGAAACACCTTGGTTTATCGTCTTGACAAAATATACAAGCTTACAGGTCTTGACCTTAGAAAGTTTGACGATGCTATTGTATTTAAGGTAGCTATGATGGTAAACAGATACCTAAATTCTGATTCAATAAATCTGTAAAGAGGTGAGCTTAAATGGTTTTTTTCAGTGACGTAAGTAAAAAGTACGAGAAAACCAATACACTTGCTCTTGACAGAGTGAGTTTCTACATAGAAAAAGGCGAATTTGTATTTATTATAGGTTCTTCCGGTGCAGGTAAGTCTACAATTACCAAACTTATGCTTGCAGAAGAGCAATTAACCGATGGCAGCATTACAATTAATGGCATAGATGTTGGCAGTCTTAAGAGAAAAAACATTCCTTTTTACAGACGTTCAATAGGTATGGTTTTTCAGGACTTCAGACTCTTAAGCAACAAAACAGTGTACGAAAATGTTGCTTTTGCCATGAAGATACGAAATGCTTCTAAAAAAGAAATCCGCCGTGCAGTACCTGCAATTTTAAGTATGGTTGGTATTTCCGACAAGGCTAAGGCTATGCCTCATCAGCTTTCAGGTGGTGAACAGCAAAGAGTTGCCCTTGCACGTGCAATGATAAATAACCCTGCCGTTATAATTGCGGATGAGCCTACGGGTAATCTTGACCCTGCAACTGCAGATGAAATTATGGAACTTTTTGAAGCTATAAACAAGCGCGGTACAACTGTAATTATTATTACACATGCTAAGGATATTGTAGATAAAATGCAAAAGCGTGTAATAGAGCTTGATAACGGTTCTATGGTACGAGACGAACAAAAAGGAGGATACAACAGTGAGGAAAAGCAGTAATTTCAAATACTTTGTATCCGAGGGCTGCAAAAGTTATACAAAAAATGGTTTGATGTCTTTGGCATCTACCATAATAGTTGTTGCAAGTCTTATGGTACTTGGAATTTATCTTTTGTTTTCAATGAATATTAATTCGGTTGCAAAACAGTTGGAGTCGGAATGTGAAATACGTGCATACGTTAACGAAAAAATTGACGCCGACAGCCTTGAAATGCAGGATATGGAAAATATAATTAAGTCAATAGAAAATGTTGATGATGTTGACTTTTATTCAAAAGAAAAGGCACTTGAGGAATACCGTGAGGAATTGGGAGATGAAGCAAGTGTTCTTGACGGACTTGAAGGGGATAATCCACTTAGAGATTCTTTTAAAATTACTCTTTACGACCTTGAACTTGCAGGTGAAACTGCAAAGGCAATTTCAAAGGTTGATGGTATTGCAAAGGTAAATGATAACCAGACAAGTATGAACAAGCTTGTAAATGTAACAAAGGTTATAAAAAACATAAGCTTCTGGTTTATGTTGTTCTTAAGTGCTATTGCAATTTTTATAATTTCAAATACAATTAAAATCACTTTGTTTGCAAGAAGACGAGATATTAATATTATGAAATATTTGGGTGCAACCAACAGTTTTATAAGTTGGCCTTACATAATAGAAGGTGTGGTTATAGGAATGGTTGGTGCCGCAATTTCATTTACAGTTATGGTTTTGGGATATTCCTATTTCCTTGCTCAGAATTTTAGCATTGTAGGAACAATAGAATTTTGTTCACTACAAAGCATATTATTGCCTTTGGCATTGTGGTTTATGGGTATAGGGGTATTACTTGGTGCGGTAGGTAGTGCCGTATCAATCAGAAGACATTTGCGTGTGTAAAGCGAGGGTTTAAAATGATTAAAATTGGTGCAAAATTAAAAAGAATTATAGCTTTTGTCGTTGCGGTAATATTCATTATTTTTTTGCTTTCGACTTTAATATTAAGCATTACCAGTGCAGATGAAAAAACAGACCTTCAAAACAAGCAACAGACACTTAGTGGCAGTAAGGAAAATATCAAAACCGAAATAAAGGGTCTTGAAAAAGAAAAACAATCCGTTATGGATGAAAAGAAGAAACTTGACGTTGAAGTTACTGCTATTGAACAGGATATTGATGATGTAAACAGCAAAATTCAAGAATATGAAGAAAGCATCGGCGAAGTTGAAAAGGAGCTTGAAAAAGCCGAAGAAAAGCTTGAAGTTCAATATGAAACATATAAAAAACGCGTTCGCGTAATGTATGAAAACGGATCAACAGGATATCTTGATGTTTTACTTTCTTCCGATAATATTGGGGAATTTTTTGAAAAGATAGAGGTAGTAAGTCAGATTGCTGAATATGACAGTAATCTTATGAATAAACTTAAAGCTGAGAAACAAAAAATCCAGGATCAAAAAGATGAGCTTGAAGCTTTGAAGGAAAGACTTGTTGAATCTAAAAACAGCCTTCAGGAAAAGAAGGATGCTCTTGATTCAAAGATGAGAGCCCGTGATAAAATGATTCAGCAAATTGAGGGTTCAAAGGAAGAACTTGAAAAACAGTTAAAAGCAATTGAGGCAGAGGAAGCTGCGGTACGTAGACAAATTGCTGCTTTGGCAGGCGGAAATTCTTCAAAACAGTATGTAGGCGGGTCTATGTTGTGGCCTACCCCAAGCTGTAGATATATTACATCTTCATACGGTTGGAGACTACACCCTGTTCTAAATTATGAAAAGCTACATACAGGTATAGATATAGGTGCAGGATATGGTGCTGAAATTATTGCCGCACAGGCGGGTACTGTTATAACAGCTACTTACAACACTGCTTATGGAAACTATGTTGTAGTTGACCATGGCGGAGGCATCTGTACTCTTTATGCTCACCAAAGCAGTATAGCTGTATCGGTGGGGCAGTATGTATTTTCGGGAGATACAATTGGCTATGTAGGAAGTACCGGTTATTCAACAGGACCTCACCTTCATTTTGAGGTTATTATAAACGGTAATACTGTTGATCCTTTGGGTTATATAAGTTAATTTTACGGAACTGTTGTTTTACAGCAGTTCCTTCAAATTTATTTACAGGAGGCATATAATGAGGGAAAAGTTTAAAAAGTTTTATCCTATTGCCATAACGGTTATAATTACTGCAATATTAAGTTTTATGACATCTTCGGCCTATTACAGTGGCAAACTGTTACTAAAACCGGGTGGGGCATATAGCTTTGGTTCCGTTGAAAGTGTTCTTGATAAATACTATTATGGAGAATATGACAAAGAAAAGGCTTATCAGGGTGCACTAAAGGGGTATGTTGCATCAATAGGGGACCCATATACTGTGTATATGACTTCTGAAGATTTGGCTGAATTTAATAAACTTGTTTACAGTAATTACTGCGGAATAGGTGTAAGCGTACAAAATGATATAGAAAATAATTGCCTGCTTATACTTGAAGTGTTTGAAAATTCTCCTGCAAAAAAAGCGGGAATTGAAGCCGGGGATATAATAACCAAGGTTAATGGAACTTCCTATGCGGGAGTTCAGCTTGAAGAAGCAACCAAGGCTATACAAGGTGAAAAAGGCACAGAGGTAGTTGTTACTGTGTTAAAAAA
>JAZSRE010000016.1:0-5510 GCA_045538345.1 Clostridia bacterium | reverse complement strand
CTTTTTAAGGTATTCCTTTGCCTTACCATCAAATCCAACCCCAATTTCAACACCGATGTTTTTGGCGGTTTCATACATAAGCCTTGCATCACCCTTTAAGTCACTTTCGTCACAGAGCAAAACCAAAGTAACATCTTTGCCGTTGCAATAAAGATGCCTTGCAACCACACTTCCATCTCCACCATTGTTACCTTTACCAACAAGGACACAAAAGCTTTCCGCATTTGTTTTTAAAGCAACGTCCGAAACACGCATACCCGCATTTTCCATAAGTAAAGCTGACGGAATATTATATTTGTTTATTGAATTATAATCCATAAGCCTTGCCTTTTCGGCATCTGCAAGAAGCATTTAAGTCACCTCTTAAAAAGTATGGTTAAGTGATCGTGGAATATAGTTTGCAAAGTTTTCAACCATATCCGTATCAGGTTCAAAAAACAAGCAAACCTTTTGATTATTGTTATAGTAAATCATAAAGTAAACGCCTTCGTTATCAAGATTTGATGATGCGTCTATATACTTGTCAACAGAAGAATCTTCTGCAACAGGAATATGTTCACCATCAAACAGGGCAAAATATTCCACATTCTTTACTTCTACTTTTGCTATATTTTTTCTCTTCTTTCGTGAAACTATTTTATCAACATCCAACCAACCGTTAACAGAAGAATATTCAAATTCCACATTACCTGAAGATATTACCAGGTAACAACCATAAATAACCAAGGCTATTTCAATTGGAATTAAAATAGCAAGCTTTCCTGAAACAAACTGTATAAGCATAAGATAAAACAATATAAAAGCAACCATTACGGCTATTATTATATTCATAATATCCTGAACACTTTTTCTTTTTTTTATTATAATTTCACGGACAAAATCCATTGTTGCACCTCTGTTTAATAAATTCCTTATTATATGTTAACACAAAAAATAACAATAATCAATAATTTAGTATATATTAAGTCACTTTTTACTCAAAAAACTTGTATTATTATTATATTTATGCTATAATGTTTTAACAGTATTTTACAGAGAGGTGTTAATTTTGAGAGAGAAAATTTTAAAGCTTTTAGAACAGGACTTTTCATTGGAGCACAGACACATCGCCGCCATGCTTAATACAACTGAAGATTTAATTGACAAAGAAATTGAGGCAATGACCAATGAAGGCGTTATACTGCGAGCCAAGCCTGTTATTAACTGGGAAATGACAGACAGAGAATTTGTTACCGCAGTTATTGAGCTTAACGTTACTCCTCAAAGAGGCGAAGGCTTTGATAAAGTTGCACAGAGAATACACCAATATCCTGAGGTTAAAGACCTTTACCTTATGTCAGGCGGTTATGACCTTATGGTTACAATAGAGGGCAAAACACTAAAAGAGGTTGCTATGTTTGTATCTGAAAAACTTGCACCTATGGACTGCGTTATAAACACAAGAACACATTTTATACTTAAAAAATACAAACAGGACGGTATTATTTTTGAAAAACCCCGTAAAGATGAAAGAAGAGTGATTACACTATGAATATAGGCGGACTACTTAACAAAAAGGTAGTTGATATGAAGCCGTCGGGCATAAGAAAATTCTTTGACATTGTAGCTACAATGCCCGATGCAATTTCCCTCGGCGTTGGTGAGCCCGACTTTGTTACCCCCTGGCACATACGCGAAGCAGGTATCTACTCACTTGAAAAGGGACATACATACTACACTTCAAACAGCGGTCTTGAAGAGTTGCGTTTTGAAATTTGTAACTATTTAAACAGAAGGTTTAATCTTTCATACAACTACAAAAACGAAGTTTTAATTACAGTAGGTGGCAGTGAGGCTATTGACCTATGTACACGTGCATTTATTTCCAAAGGGGACGAGGTTTTAATTCCCGAGCCGTGCTTTGTATGTTATGCACCATGTGTAACTTTGGCAGGAGGTACACCTGTACCTATTGTTACGGTTGAGGAAGACCAATTCAAGCTTACTGCAAAGGCATTAAAAGAAGCTATTACACCAAATACAAAGATGCTTATACTTCCTTTCCCCAACAACCCAACAGGTGCTATAATGGACAAAAATGACCTTGAGGAAATTGCAAAAGTATTGCGTGGTACAGACATAATTGTACTTTCCGACGAAATATATGCAGAACTAACATACGGTCAGAAGCACGTATCAATTGCCGAAATTGACGGTATGAAGGAACGTACTTTAATAGCAAGTGGTTTCTCAAAGGCATTTGCAATGACAGGTTGGCGTCTTGGATACATTGTAGGTGACAGTGAAGTTATAAAAGCTATGAACAAAATTCACCAGTACGGAATTATGTCCACACCTACAACAAGTCAGTATGCAGCTATTGAAGCTATGAAAAACGGTGACGAAGACGTTGCATATATGGTTTCGGAATACGACCACAGAAGAAAAATGCTTGTGGAAGAGCTTAACAGAATGGGGCTTCACTGTTTTGAGCCAAAGGGCGCTTTCTACGCTTTCCCTTCAATTCAATCAACAGGCCTTACATCTGAGCAGTTTTGCGAAGAGCTTTTAAAAGACCAGAATGTTGCAGTTGTTCCCGGTAATGCCTTTGGTGAAAGCGGGGAAGGTTTTGTGCGAATATCCTACGCATATTCTGTTGAAAACATAAGCAACGCACTTGAAAAGATAGATAATTTTATTAAAAAATTCAAATAATTGAGGTAAATATGGAACGACTTGACAAAATACTTGCCAATAGCGGTGTAGGTACAAGAAAAGAAGTTAAAAACCTTATACGCTGGGGTGCTGTAAGGGTTGATGGCAAAACTGCAAAAACTGCGGATATGAAGGTAGACCCCGACAAAAGCAGAATTTCAGTAAATGGCGAAAGGGTTATATACAAAGAATTTATATATCTTATGCTTAACAAACCCGACGGCTATGTCAGTGCAACTGAGGACAATGTGTACCCTACTGTTACACAACTTGTTCCGCCCGAATATTCACATTTTGACATATTCCCCGTTGGCAGACTTGATGTTGACACAGAAGGTCTTTTAATACTTACAAACGATGGCAAGTTTGCTCACAACGTAACCTCACCAAAAAAACAAATTGCAAAAAAATACTTTGTAATCCCTGAAAAGCCAATAACCGATGAAGATAAAAAAGCTTTTGCCTCGGGTATGAATTTGGGGGATTTTACAGCAATGTCCGCCACGTTGGAAGAATGCGACGGCGGATGTTACGTTACAATTTTTGAAGGCAAGTTTCACCAGGTAAAACGTATGTTTGAAAAGGTGGGAAACAGCGTAACCTACTTAAAAAGGGTACAAATAGGCAAGCTTTCCCTTGACGAAAAGCTGGAACTTGGTGAAACTAAAGAACTTTCAGAAGGAGATTTGGAACTTTTATGGATATAAACAAAAGACTTGCAGAGGAATTTAACATAAAACTGCATCAGGTTGAAAACACAGTTAAACTCATTGACGAAGGTAACACAATTCCATTTATTGCCCGTTACAGAAAAGAAGCAACAGGCTCGTTGGACGATCAGCTTCTACGAAACCTTAACGACAGGCTTGTATACCTTCGCAGTATGGAAGAACGTAAAGAAGAAATAAAAAGGCTTATTGACGAACAGGGTAAGCTTACTGAAGAGCTTGTGCTTGCAATAGACACCTGCGAAAAGCTTACTGAACTTGAAGATATTTACCGCCCATACAGGCCAAAACGCCGTACCCGTGCCACAATAGCCAAGGAAAAGGGCTTAGAACCACTTGCAGAAATAATAAAGGCACAAAATATTTACGACGGTAATATTGACGAAATATGTGCACCTTTTATAAATGCTGAAAAGGAAGTAAATTCAACCGAAGAAGCCCTTGCAGGCGCTATGGATATTATTGCAGAAGAAATTTCCGACAATGCAGATTTTAGAAAATTCATCCGCATATACACAATGCGCAACGGTACAATTTCTTCCAAGTCAACAAACAAGGAAGAAACCGAGAAAAAACGTGACGTATACCAGATGTATCACGAATTTACCGAACCACTTAAAGCTATTGCAAGACACAGAATTCTTGCACTTAACCGCGGTGAGGCAGAAGAATTTTTATCTGTTAAAATAGAGGTTGAGCCTGACGGAATTATCAACCATCTTGTAAGCCAGCTTGTTGCTGAAAAACGCAGTATCACAAGTGAATATATGGAACTTGCAACGGCAGATGCGTACAAGCGTCTTATTATGCCAAGTATAGAAAACGAGCTTAGAAACCAGCTTACAGACAACGCACAGGAAGGTGCTATGAAGATTTTTTCTGAAAACCTTAAAAACCTTCTTTTGCAGGCTCCTATTAAAAACAAAGTCGTTTTAGGTTATGACCCAGGCTACCGTACAGGTTGTAAGCTTGCAGTTGTGGACGGTACCGGCAGAGTTTTAGACGTAGGCGTTATATACCCTACCCCTCCTACTACTCCGCAAAAAATTGAAGATGCAAAGAAAAAGGTTTCTTCACTTATAAGCAAATACAATGTAGATATTATATCAATCGGTAACGGCACTGCATCAAAGGAAAGTGAAATTTTTATTGCAGGTCTTATAAAAGAAACAGGCTCAAAGGCAGTATATATTATGACCAACGAATCAGGTGCGTCTGTATACTCCGCATCAAAACTTGCTGCAGAAGAATTTCCTGAATTTGATGTATCACAAAGAAGTGCAGTTTCAATTGCACGCCGTATTCAGGACCCATTGGCAGAGCTTGTTAAAATTGACCCTAAATCAATAGGCGTAGGTCAGTATCAGCACGATATGAACCAAAAACGTTTAAGTGAAGCTTTGGGCGGTGTAGTTGAAGACTGTGTTAACAGTGTAGGTGTAGACCTTAATACTGCTTCACCTTCACTTCTTTCATACATTTCAGGTATCAACGGCACAATTGCAAAAAACATCGTTGTATACCGTGAAGAAAACGGCAAGTTCAAAAACAGAACTCAGCTTAAAAAGGTTGCTAAATTAGGCCCTAAAGCTTATGAACAATGTGCAGGCTTTTTACGTATTACAGATGGAGACAATATACTTGACAACACATCTGTTCACCCTGAATCATACGATGCCGCAAAGGAACTTATTGCAACACTTGGTTTTACAATAAATGATATTGGCACAAAGGAATTTGCAAGCAAGCTTGAAAGTGTAAACAAAGACGAAGTTGCCACAAAGCTTGGTATAGGCGTACCTACACTTAACGACATTATAAACGAACTTAAAAAACCTGGCAGAGATCCGCGTGATGAAGTTGCTCCTCCCGTGCTTCGTACCGACGTTATGGATATGAACGATTTAAAACCAGGTATGATTATGGACGGTACAGTAAGAAATGTTATTGACTTTGGTGCATTTGTCGATATTGGCGTCCATCAGGACGGCCTTGTTCACATATCACAAATATCAAATAAATATATCAAGCATCCTATGGAAGTTGTGTCCATTGGGGACGTTGTAAAAGTAAAAATACTAGATGTTG
>JAZSRE010000089.1:0-2375 GCA_045538345.1 Clostridia bacterium | reverse complement strand
TCTCTTGATGAAAAGGCTAATGTTCCTGTAGTTCCAATGAATAAATATCCACAAGTGACACTTTTTGAAAATACCGGTGATATATTGTATAATAATAATACTACTCTTTCAAATGTTACAGGTGGTGCGTATTATACAATTCCATTTAGTGGTCCTATGGTTAATAGTGCAGCTCTTGCAGCTAAAAACTTGTTCAGAGCAGGTGGATCCGCTACTGAATTCTCATATGATATAACAGCTGATGGTAGCAACAATTATATTAATGTTGCAACAACAGGTTATGAACGTCTTGTAAGTAACATGAATACTTCATATAAAGACTATGTTCTTGCAGGTGCAGATTTAACAGCAGTATATTCATTTGATATGTTTATCCCTGCAGGTGGAAGCAACTTGAAGAGAACACATACTCTTCGTGCAACAGTTGGTTCTTCTCAAAACGTTACATTTACTCTAAATGTTAAAGATGGTTATGCTGAAATAGTTGGTGCTACTACTGTTGCTGCTGAAAGTATAAAAACTGCTATTCCGGAAAACCAGTGGGTAAACTACAAGTTTGTTATTGCAGCTAAGGGTTCAGGTATCTTGTCTCTATATGGTATTTGTAACAATGAACTTGTGTATGTAAAGACAATTGGTGGTTCTGTAAGTACTTCTAATGCTGCTGACTTTAAGGTGAACCAGATAGAAGTTATGTTTGGTGAAGATGCAAATAGTGAAGGTGTTACAAGACTTGATAATATTAAGTTTGAAAAGAATAACAACTTTAGCATAAGTTCTGTAAATTCTACAAGATGGTATAATCGTACAGTAGAACTTATAAAAGACGCTGCTGGTAATGCAATAGTTTATGCTAAGAGTGCTACAGGTTTTGAATCAGGTGTACTTGTAATTGCTATTTACGATGAGGCATCTGGTAAGCTTGTTGAAATTATCCCTTCAACAACAATCACTAATGGTGCTTTTGAATACTTAGTACCTGCTGCAAAACTTTCAACTGGTATGGAAGTAAAAGCATTTGTATTTGATGCAATTACAACTGTAAATCCATTACTTCCAAACGGTGTTTTGGTATACTAATTAAAAAAATATTTTGCGGAGTGTTCATACGGACACTCCGTTTTTTTATCTTGCATAGGTTTTAAGAAGCCTTCCCCCGATGGGAAGGGACAGCTTACGGTGATTGAGGTGAAAAAATATTTTTGAAAATTTTTTTAAAAAGTTACAACAAAATTTAACTTTCAATTGTATTACTTATGAAAGGCTCTTAAACAGAGTTAAAAATTAAAAGCATAAAGGAGAATTTAAAATGAAAAAAGTACTATCTTTAGTATTGGCAATAGCTGCCCTTACATCAATGACAGCATTCGCACAGGATGACATAATGTTAATTTCCCAAAACCCAACAGAGGAAGTTGCAACTTTTAATGAAGCATCTTATATTACGGTTTATGGTGAAATTTTAGAAGTTAGTGAAGACTACATATTGGTAAAAACAATGGACGGTGAAGAAGTTCAGTTTAATACAAGTGAACTTACACAGGTAATTGATGCAAATACAGTAACGCCTTTTGACCTTAACAAAAGAGAAACAAATATGGTTATGGTTACACATTCAAACGCTATGACTATGAGTATTCCTCCTCAGTCTTATGCTTTTGCAATTATAGGTAACATAAAGTCTGAAATGGGCAACCCAATTTTCACAATTGTTGAAGAAGTTAAGCACGCAGAAGACGGCATAGTTGTAGTTACAGAAGGTGGTTCAAAAGAAATTACAATACCTTCAAATGCACAGGTTTCACCTTACCTTACAAGAAATATTGTTACACTTTCAGATGTAATCAAAGGTTCTAACCTACTTCTTTGGTATGATGTAATGACAATGAGCTTGCCTGCACACGCTATGAGCGAAAAGGTTGTTATTTTACCTGGTAATGTTTTGCAGTTTATTGAAGAAGATGACCTTTTTGTAAATGGTGTTGAAATTACACTTGCAGAAGATGAAATTGTGTACGATAACAATGGGGTTGAAATGCTTCCTTTAAGAACAGTTGCAGAAACACTTGGTTTTAAAGTAGAATGGGTTAACGATACACAAAGCATTATCGTTTCAAAGGATGCTTTTTCTGCTACTGTAAGAATTGGCACAGTTGAAGGCGGTATAAACAAGATGAGACTTGTTTTGGAAACTGCTCCAATTTTGTACGGGGGTTGCAAAACTTACGTTCCAACTTCATTTTTTGAAAGTCTTGCAAATTAAATAATACTTTTAAATTTCATAATATAAACCTCAAAAAAACATCGTCAGTAATAATGAATACTGACGATGTTTTTTGTTGTCTTAAGGCAACACCCATACCCCGAAGGGGTAT
>JAZSRE010000014.1:0-17671 GCA_045538345.1 Clostridia bacterium | reverse complement strand
TTGAAAAATACAAGCATGATGCCCAACAGTTAAAGAAAGAACTTGAGGAAGAAAAAGAAAAAATTCAGCGAACCAAACAAAAACTTACCGAAAATGCTAATAAAGAAGCTAAAAAGATACTTGAACAGGCTAAAAGAGAAGCCGAAGATGTTATAAATGAAATTAAAGAGGCTCGTAAAATGAAGTCCGAACAGGAAATGAACAGGGCACTTAACGAAGCTCGCACAAATATCAATAAAAACATTAAAAACCGCGATAAAGCTCAGGTTGCAAAACCCATCGTAAACAACAATGTACCTAAAAAGCTTATTGTTGGTAACACTGTGGAAATTCTTGACATTGGTCAAAAGGGCATTGTGCTTGCACCGCCAAACGCAGACGGCATGGTTAATCTGCAGGTGGGTATTATGAAGATTAACTCTCATATTACTAACCTTCGCCTCATTAAGGATTCCTCCCCAGATAAGCATATTAACAAAGCAAAATCGGGAATGTTGCGACTTGCAAACATCAAAACGGAAATTGACCTTAGAGGTCAACTTCTTGAAGATGCAGTATTTGCGGCAGAAAAATACATTGACGAAGCCTTTTTGGGTGGTCTTACAAATATTACAATTATTCACGGTAAAGGCACAGGGGTACTCCGCAAGGGAATACACGATATGTTAAAAACTAATCCCTGTGTTAAAAGTTACCGACTTGGAGTATATGGCGAGGGCGAAACAGGTGTAACAATTGTTGAGCTTAAAAAACGCTGATTACCTTGACAAATTAAGGTAAAAATACTATACTATAAGTTAGATTATTTAAGAAACAGAGGTAAAAACTATGGGAGTTTATACAGAACTTGAAAGACGCGGTCTTATCGCACAGGTTACTCATCCTGAAAAAGTTAAAGATTTGCTTGAAAATGATAAAATATCTTTCTATATAGGTTTTGACCCTACTGCCGACAGTTTACATGTAGGTCACTTTTTGCAGATGGTTATTATGGCACATATGCAAAGGGCAGGACACAGACCTATCGCTCTAATGGGTGGCGGTACAGCTATGATAGGCGACCCATCAGGCAGAACAGATATGAGAAAAATGCTTACAAAAGAAGATATAAACCATAATGTCGAATGCTTTAAAAAGCAGTTCCAGGGTCTTATAGATTTTTCTGAAGGCAAGGCTCTTATGGTAAATAACGGCGACTGGCTTTTAGACCTTAACTATGTGGAATTTTTGCGCGATATTGGCGTGCATTTCTCTGTAAACAATATGCTACGTGCAGAATGTTTCAAGAAAAGACTTGAAAAAGGCCTTTCATTCCTTGAATTTAACTATATGCTTATGCAGGGTTATGACTTTTACAAACTTCACAAGGATTACGGTTGTAAAATAGAACTTGGCGGAGACGACCAGTGGTCAAACATCCTTGCGGGTATGGAACTTGTAAGAAGAAAGGATGCTGAAGAGGTTTACGGTATGACTTTTGCTCTTCTTACAACAAGTGCAGGCGTTAAAATGGGTAAAACCCAGGGCGGTGCAGTATGGCTTGACCCCAACAAAACCTCTCCATTTGAATTTTATCAGTACTGGAGAAACGTGGATGATGCGGACGTATACAGATGCCTTAAAATGCTTACCTTTATTCCTGTTGAAGATATTGAAGCTATGGAAGATAAGTTCAAAATAAGTGGGGAAGCAGCAGATGTAAATGAGGCTAAGACAACTCTTGCATACGAGCTTACAAAAATGGTACACGGTGCAGAAGAAGCTGACAAAGCCAAAGAAGCTGCTCAAGCACTTTTCGCAAATGGAGGAAATACTGCCGATATGCCTTCAACTGAAATGTCAAAGGCAAGCTTTGAAAACGGTATGGCAATACTTGATGTAATGATTGAAGCGGGTCTTATTCCTTCAAAAGGTGAAGGCAGACGTCTTGTACAACAGGGAGGCGTGTCTGTAAACAACGAAAAAATTACAGACCCATTTGCAAATATTACTCTTTCAATGTTTGAAAATGATGAAATTATTATTAAAAAAGGTAAAAAGACATATCACAAAATAATAATAAAATAATATCAAATTCAATAAGGCGGTATTTTAACCGCCTTATTATTATAAGCGCTCGTAGCTCAGTGGATAGAGCACCGGCCTCCGACGCCGGGTTGTCGCAGGTTCGACTCCTGTCGAGCGCGCCAATAAAAACAGTTCCCGTAAGGGAGCTTTTTTTATTGCTTGTTTGAAGAGGAGTCGAACCTTGAGAAGGCACGAGGCGTTTAATAAAACAATTGTCAATTGTTTTATAGCCGAGTGGTGCGCAGACGGGTACCGAAGCCGCAGGCTTGGGTCGGCAAGCAAGGCAGATTGCCTGCAATATGCACTCTTATATATTTTTAAAAATTGGTTCTATTGATTTTTAAAAACTAATATGCTATAATGAGCAAGTAAAATTTAATAATTCACACAAAGTGTCAGCCATTCCGTTTGGGCTTGGTTGGTGAAAAGGGAATCAGGTGCGAATCCTGGACGATAACTGTCGGTGTATGCATCAAAGTTTTTGTATCCGTTATCGAAAGATAGTCATTGGGAAACTGAGAAGGCAGGATATGAGAATGCAGACTATATTGTTTATATGATGCGAGTCACAAGACCTGCTTTGGTGTTATTCAGTCCGTGCTTATTTACATAGGAATAATTTTTTTGCGCCCAAAAATATTTGGAGCGTTATTTTTGGTGCAAATTGTGATACTCACAGGAAAACTCAGCTGTGGTAATTTTTATTTAAAAATTGCCGCGGCTTTTTTATTTGCCCGGCAAAAAAAGAAAGGGGTTACCAAAATGAAATTTAAAAAACCTTTATGTTTGTTGTTGGCGATAATCATGATTATTGCTACATCAACAGTATCGCTCGCAAACAGTCAACCAACTGAAGAAACCGAAATCTATGATGTCATAAGTGAGGGTATCGGAAGTGCAGAAGCATACCTTTGCGAAAAATTAACAGAGATACATAATAATTCAGGTGTTGGATTTGGTTCTGATTGGGCTATTATCTCATTACTTCGCGGAGGAAAAACTGTCGATTCCTCCATACTTGAAGAATACACCATTGCTTTAACAGAAACAGTTAAAGAATGGGATGCAAATGTTAAGCCTACAGATGTGGCAAAAGCAGTTCTTGCTTTTACTGTTATGGATATGGGCCCTGCAGATATTGAAGGCGTTAACTTAATCAACCTTATTTGTAATAGTACAAGACTTGAAAACGGAACAAACGAGCTTGCTTATTCCCTTTTAGCACTTTACGCATCAAACGCAGAAATTCCGCAGGATGCTGTATGGAGCAAAAATGATATTATTGATAAGCTTTTGACATTCCAGACGGAAAATGGTGGTTTTGGTCTGTTTGATACTGAAACTACAGATACAGATATGACTGCAATATGTTTACAGGCACTTGCTCCATACAAAGACAACCCTTCTGTAGCAACTGCTATTGATAAGGCCCTCCTCTTCCTTAAAGATACTATTTCAGAAAACTGGAATTATGATGACAATCCAAACACTACTGCACAAGTTCTGTTAGCTATTTCCGCTCTTGGTATTGATGTAACTGACCCTGATAACGGATTTGGAATCAGTGATGAGGAAAATATTATTACTGCTCTTGAAATGTATCATAACACCGACGGAAACGGGTATCTTTTTGGAGATACTGTTAATACACTTGCTACATATCAGGTTATGCAGGCATACGATGCATACAGAAAGATTCACAGGGATAGTGTTTCGTACTGGGATTTTGGCACAGCCGGACAAATTTATGATGACAAGACGAGCATGCAGGAACCAGTTCCCGAAGAAAATGAAGCAGACCCTATTGCTGTATTTGTAACCATTGTAGATGATGGTAATATTGTTACTGACAAAAACGGAGAATATGTTGCGCAGGCAAAAGTAATGGTTTCTGACCGGGATAAAAATGGCGAAATTACTGTTGACGAGGCTTTATATGCAACACACGATGTGCTGTACAACGGCGGTGCACAAGCAGGCTACGGCTCTTTTGACAGTGATTTCGGCTTGTCGCTTGCAATCCTTTGGGGAAAAGGCTCTCCCTTCGTTACTGCTTCTGCCGGCTATTACCTTAACAATGCAGGCTGTGGAAGTCTTGCTGAATCGGTAAGATCAGGTGATTATATCACCGCATTTAATTATTATGACACAACATACTGGAGTGATGCATATTCATACTTCACCCAAAACACTGTATCGGTACGACAGGGAGCACCAGTTACACTAACACTAAACGCTCTTGGATATGACGAAAACTGGAATCAGGTTTCAGCTCCTTATGCAGGTGTAAAAGTTATGTTTTTGGGCACTTCTGTTGAAGCCGTTACTACAGATGCAGAGGGAAAAGCAGTAATTGATACCTCAATGCTTCAGCCGGGCATATACTACGCAGTAGCATATACAGATGCAAAAAATATCGTTCCTGCAGTATGTAAAATTACAGTTAATCAAAGAATAGTTTCGTCAGGGGGCGGCGGTTCATATGTTAAAAAGCCGGAAAAAGAGGAAGATAATCAAACAAAATTTGGTCTTGATGGCAAAAACCAGGACATTTCATACAAACCAGTTGTTATAAAGGGAAAAACTTTTACTGATATTACAAATTGCACAGGAAAAGTTGAAATTGAGGCTCTTGCCCAAAGAGGTATAATAAATGGAAAAACAGAGAACCTCTATGACCCATGTGCGACAATGACACGAGCAGAATTCGCTACAATAGTAGTAAACGCCTTGGGTCTTCCACAAAAGGACGGAATTGAGTTTATGGATGTAAAGGATGATGAGTGGTATGCTAAATATATCAAAACTGCATATCACTACGGTATTGTAAAGGGAATTTCTCAAAACGAATTCAATCCGCAAGGTACAATTACTCTTGAAGAGGCTTCTGTAATGATAGAGAGAGCCGCAAAGCTTGGAGGTATTAAAACCGATATTGAACATAAGAAAGAAATCATTGAGAATATCGAAAATATATCCGAGTGGGCGGTGTATTCTTTGGAATATTGTATCAATGACGGAATTTTGGATAATGATACAAATGCTGTCAATCCCAAAAAGAATGTAACAAGAGAAGACATTGCTGTTATGCTCTATAAAATGCTGGGAAGGGCAAAGCTGATATGAATTTTATAAAAAAATTCAGGGGTGCTTTTGTTGTATTAGGAATAGCCGCCATAGTTTTGGCAACGAATTTTTATTATCCTAATCAACAAAAAAATTCAGGATTGGAAGAGCAGGTAAATGAACCTGTTTTTGAAGATGTTTCAGAAAAAACTATAGACTATGCAGAAACTGAGACAGAAGATATTATAACACCCGTCAATACCACTTCTTTGGAAATATCAGAACCAGACTTTAAGGTGAAAAGTCAGGAAGACACAATTGAAAATAATGTGCTTTCTTGTTCTCTTTCGGTAAGATGTGATACACTTTTAGATAATATGGATAGTATTGCTCCTGAAAAAATACATTTAATTCCTAAAAACGGAGTGATTTTGCCCGAATTTGAATTTGAGTTTTCAGAAGGAGAAAGTGCTTTTGAAGTTTTGGAAAGAGAACTAAAAAGTCGTAAAATTCATTTTGAATTTACCATAAATCCTATGTATGACAGTGCTTATATAGAAGGAATAGGTAATCTATATGAATTTGACGCAGGAGAACTTTCGGGGTGGATATATCGCGTAAATGGCAAAATTATGTCCGTTGGATGTTCCCAATACAAACTTAAAAACGGAGACAAAATAGAATTCCTATATACTTGCAACATGGGAAAGGATTTATAAGATATCTCTATGGTTCGGCTTTTTAAACAAGGGAATCTTTAGCTATTGCTATTGACATTTTGCAAATTCTATCATACAATATAGTAACTGAACAGACCATATTGGGGTCGGGCAATTTTGCAACAGATTTTTAGTATCTGTGGGACGGTGTCCTACAGATATTTTTTATAGGAGGGCTTTATGAAAAATGAAGCAATAAAAATATCCATTATAACTATAATTGTCAACATTGTACTTTCTGCTTTTAAATTTTTGGCAGGTATTGTTGCCAACTCAGGAGCTATGATATCCGATGCTGTACATTCTCTTTCGGATGTTCTTAGTACATTTGTTGTAATTGCAGGAGTAAAAATATCTGCAAAATCAAATGACGAAGACCACCCATACGGACACGAAAGAATGGAATGTGTAGCGGCAATTATACTTTCTGTAATGCTTGCACTTGTGGGGGCAGGAATAGGGTACAGCGGTATTATGAAAATAATTTCAGGAGAAGATCTGCGAATTCCGGGAAAGCTTGCCTTAATCGCAGCAGTTGTATCAATAGTAACAAAAGAATGGATGTATTGGTACACAAGAATTGTAGCAAAGAAAATAAATTCCGACGCCCTTATGGCAGATGCATGGCATCACAGGTCTGATGCCCTTTCATCCGTAGGAAGTTTAATCGGTATCGGGGGTGCAATGTTAGGGTTCCCCGTTTTGGATTCTCTTGCAAGTGTTGTTATATGTGTGTTTATATTAAAAGCTGCCCTGGATATTTTTACAGGCGCCATAAACAAAATGGTAGACAGAGCGTGCGAGCCGGAAATTACAGAGCAAATCAAGGAAATTATCCTTTCCAACAAGAATATTTTAAGCCTGGATTTACTAAAAACAAGAATGTTCGGTTCAAAAATATTTGTAGATGTTGAAATTGGTCTTGACGGCGAAGTAACTTTGGAATATGCACATTCAGTTGCAGATAAAATTCATGACGAAATAGAAGAAAAAATACCTTTGGTAAAACATTGTATGGTACATGTAAATCCAAAATAAAGAGAGCGTTTTATATGAAAACAATTTACATTATACTTTTAATATGGAATATTACAATAATATTCGTTTATGGCACAGATAAACTTCTTGCCCGCAAAAAGAAAAGAAGAATAAAAGAAACCACACTTATTATTCCTGCATTTTTATTTGGTGGAGCAGGTGCTATTTTTGGTATGGTAATTTTTAATCACAAAACTTCAAAACTAAAATTCCGTATATTAGTGCCGTTAGCAACAGTGCTTAGTATAACTGCGGTTATATGGCTTGCATACTTAAGAGGATAAAGCTATGTTTTTTGAAAAATTATACAACTTCATAAAAAAAGAAGCCGTACTGTGTGCATCAGCAGTACTTGCGGTTGTTTCAATGTTTTTTGTACCTCCATCAGCAAAGTACATTTCATATATAGATATAAGAACACTATCTTTGCTATTTTGCCTTATGGGTATAATGGCGGGACTAAAAGAAAACGGAGTTTTTTCCGCACTTGCAAGTTCACTTCTTTGCAAAGCAAAAAATTTCCGAACTCTTTCATTTGTACTGATTTTCCTTTGCTTTTTTACCTCAATGCTTATTACAAACGATGTTGCACTTATAACATTTGTTCCATTTGCTATTGAAGTTGTAAAAAAATCCAAAAACACCAAATTCATAATTCCAATAGTGGTTTTACAAACTATATCCGCTAATTTGGGAAGTATGCTTACACCGGTAGGTAACCCGCAAAACCTTTACCTTTATTCTCTTTCAGGGATGTCTTTTGGGAGTTTTATCAAACTTATTTTACCATACACTGCAATTTCATTTGTTTTACTTTTAATTGCAAACTACACAGTAAAAGCCGAAAAAGTGGAATACATACCCGAAAAAATTACTTTTTCAGCTAAACCAACTGTATTTTACTCATTATTATTTTTAATATGTCTGCTTACTGTTGCAAATATTTTAAATTACATAATTACACTCATTGTTGTAACCCTTGCAATACTTGTTGCAAACCACAAACTGTTTTTAAAAATTGATTACAGCCTGCTTTTAACATTTGTATTCTTTTTTGTTTTTATTGGAAACATGAGCAATATAGATACTTTTAAAAATATGATGTCATCACTTGTTGAGGGACGTGAAATTTTAGCTTCTGTTGTTTCAAGCCAGGTTATAAGCAATGTACCTGCAGCAGTGCTTTTATCGGGCTTTACAGACAATTTCAATGCCCTTATAATAGGCACCAACATCGGTGGCCTTGGAACATTAATAGCCTCTATGGCAAGCCTTATTTCATACAAAATATTTGTTGACCAAATGCCCGATAAAAAGGGAAAGTACTTTTGGCAGTTTACTATATGGAATATTATATTTTTAACAATTATTTGCATTTTTTTAATTATAAAATAAAACCGCCTTTCGGCGGTTTTATGCTTTAATAAGATGTTTTACTTTAAGCTCTTCGTCATATACAATCTCATACTCTGTATCCTTTTTAATTTCACCTTTCAAAATAGCATCTGCAACATAGTCCTCTACAACATCTTGGACGTTTCTTCTTAAAAATCTTGCACCATACTTAGGATCATAGGAAATTTGTGCAAGATGAGAAACAACTGTATCATCAAAGCTTAGTAAAACGTCCGTTTCTTTTAGTCTTTTGCAAAGCTCATCTAACATTTTTTTGCTTATTTTCTTAATATCATCCTTTGATAGTGTATTAAAAACAACCACATTATCAACACGGTTTACAAATTCAGGCTTAAGGGTTTTCTTAAGTTCTGCATTAATTGTTTTTTCTAAAGACTCTTCTGTATTTGAGTTATCAAATCCCACTGTTTTTTTACTCACAATATCTGTGGCACCTATATTTGTAGTCATAATAATAACTGCATTTTTAAAGTCGGTCTTTCTTCCCTGAGAATCTGTAAGCACACCGTCCTCCATTATCTGCAAAAGAATATTAAGCACATCTGGATGAGCCTTTTCAACCTCATCAAACAACACCACAGAATACGGATTTCTACGCACACTTTCCGTAAGTTTCCCCCCGCTTTCATGACCAATATATCCGGGAGGTGCACCTATAAGCTTAGCAACAGAATGCTGCTCCATAAGTTCACTCATATCTATTCTGATTAGGCTTTTCTCACTACCAAACACAACAGTTGCAAGTTGTTTTGCAAGTTCTGTCTTTCCAACTCCTGTAGGTCCTGCAAACATAAATGTCCCCATAGGCCGCTGAGGATTTTTAATTCCTGTTCTTCCTCTCTTTACGGCTTTTGTTATAACAGAAACGGCACTGTCCTGGCCAACTATAAATTCCTTTAATAAATTTTCCATATTAAGCAAGGAACTTTCTTCTTTTTCAGAAAGTTTGGTTACAGGGATACCGGTCCACTGTGCTAACACCTCTGCTATATGTTCAGGCATAAGTACCGGTTCTGTGCCGGCACTGCTTTCCATTTTCCTAGCAGACAAAAGCTCGCTTTTTAGCAGTTGAATATTTAATCTGTGTTGGGAAGCACCGTTAAAATCGGTATTTTTCAAGCATTTATCAAGATCATCTTCCGCAAGCTTAATTTGTTTTTTTAGATTTGTGATTTCAGAATTTTCCGTAGTTGAATTTATCTTAACTCTGGAAGCAGCTTCGTCAACAAGGTCAATTGCCTTGTCAGGCAAAAATCTGTCTTGAATATATCTTACTGACATACTTACTGCCGCACGAAGACTTTCATCCGTAATTTTTACCCCATGATGCTTTTCGTAATAACTCTTAAGCCCTTCAAGAATTTCATAACATTCATCCTCTGTTGGCTGTTCAACAGTAATTGGTTGAAAACGTCTCTCAAGTGCGGAATCCTTTTCAATGTGCTTTCGATATTCCGTAATTGTAGTTGCACCAATAAGCTGAATTTCTCCCCTTGCAAGCATTGGCTTTAAAATGTTAGCCGCATCAATAGACCCCTCTGCTGCGCCCGCGCCAATAATTATGTGCAATTCGTCTATAAACAGAATAATATTTTCTGCCTCAATAACCTCATCCAAGATTTTTTTAAGCCGTTCTTCAAATTCTCCACGGTACTTTGTCCCTGCAACCATTGACGACATATCCAAGGATACAAGTCTTTTTCCCATAAGGTTCCCGCTTATTTCGCGGTTGTGGATTTTTAATGCAATCCCTTCCACAATTGCAGTTTTCCCAACACCCGGTTCGCCTATAAGACAGGGATTATTTTTTGTACGCCGTGAAAGAATTTGAACAGCTCGCTGAATTTCCTTTCCCCTGCCAACTATATTGTCAAGTTTACCGTCACTGGCAAGCTTGGTAAGGTCTCGCGAATATTTGTCAAGAGTAGGGGTTTTTTTAACCTGTTTTGCTTCACTGCTCATTGACGTACAGGCTACAACTGCCCTGTCCTGCAACCTTCCCAAATTAACATTAAGCTTTTTTAATATTTGCACTGCCATATTAAATTCATCATCAAGTATAGCAAGAAATATATGTTCTGTCCCAACTGACTTTTGTTTCATTCTTTGTGATATTTTGTAGGCATTTTCTATAATTTCACGTGTCTTTGGGGTAATACCCACATAGGCAGAGGCAGATTCACCACTTTTAAAAGTCATATCTTCAACTGCAGAGTATGCCAAATCCTCAGAAACTCCCAGACTTTGCATTATTTTTGATGCAACACATTCTTCCTCCCTTAATAAGCCTAGAAGAATATGTTCTGTACCAACATAGTTTTGCCCAAGCTCTATAACAATTTCTTTAGCATACATCAGTACTCTTTCTGCACTTTTTGTAAAATTTGTTTCCGGAAACATAACATCACCTCTATCACAATTATTACCAATAACATTTTAATTAAAACAAAAATTTGCGGCACAGAAGAAACCTTCCGAGCCGCATTTGTATAAATTATTTAATTTATGCTTAAATTTTTAAGCATCTTTTCAGCATTGGACATATAATATTCAACATATTTTTCACCAAGCTTGCTTCTTATTTTATTGATAGCCTTACCCATACAAGGAGGCCTGTTTTGCGTATTATGACAATCTGACCCAATAAAGTGTGCACTTCCACCACTCATAAGGTTTATAGCATTTGACTTTCTCATAAAACCGCCAAGATTGTCAATGTTTATTTGATATTTTAAGCCCATTTTCAAAAGCTTTTTTATGTTGTCAGAACTAACAATATCTATGTACCTGTCAAGATGTGCAATAATAATCTCTAAATTGTGAGTTACTGAAATCTTAAAAATTTCATCATAAACCCAAGGTTCCCACCGTCTGTATGGCATTTCCAATAGCAGATAATCCGTATTTCCTATAACAAGCTTGCGGACATCCTTCTTATGTAATTCATAATCAAGAAAAACCTCTGCCCCAAGAATAATTTCCATACCATCAGGCACAAACTCTTTTATTGATTCATAAGATGCCCTTCTGCTTTCCAGAAAATTTTCGATGGAATTAATTTCTCCGTAAAAATGCGGTGTGGCAACAACTTTATTTACCCCAAAACTTTTCATAGCTTCAAGCATTTTGGTTGTTTCCAAAACATTTTTACTTCCATCGTCAATTCCCGGTAATATATGAGTATGTATATCTATCATATAAAATTCAGCGAATTAATTACCATAACGGTAATAGTTATAATAGCTTTTATATTTATACTTGCCTCGGGCTACGTATTTCTGCTGTTTAAAGTTAAAATCATTAAGAACAACACCAAGGGGTTTTACACTTGCAAGTTCAAACTTGGCCATAGCCGCATCAAGTGCAGAATACTCGGTGTAATTGCTTCTTGTAACCATAATATATCCCGTAACATTTTTTGATAGCACAAGTGCATCCGAAACAATGTTTACAGGTGGAGTATCTATGATTACAAAATCACAATCTTCCGAAAGCTTATTTATAAGCTCTTCCATCTTTTCTGAAGCAAGTAGTTCAATAGGGTTTGGCGGGATATGCCCCGAACTTATCAAATAAAGATTTTCAACATTGGTTTTCTGTACAAAATCCTTATTTTTATCGTCAAACACGCCTGACAAAACATTTGAAAGTCCAACCTTGTTTTCAAGTTCAAAATATTTATGAAGTTTAGGCTTTCTCATATCCGCGTCAATTATAATTACCTTTTTTTCAGTCTGAGCAAATGAAATTGCAAGATTAATAGCCGTTGTTGTCTTTCCCTCACCCGGAATTGCACTTGTAACCACATATTTTTTGCAACCATCACTACCTGATGAAAAAAGTATGTTTGTTCGCAATGTCTTGTATGCTTCTGATACAGCGAATGTGCTTTCGTCATTTAGTATTGTATATTCCTTGTTTTGTACCCCGTCATATTTACGGCTTACTTTTTCCTTCTTTTTAAACAACTTACTCATATTTGGCACCTCCATTTGATGACTTACTGTCAAACATATTCGGTATGGTTCCCAACACAACTAAATCATATTTATTTTCAATATCCTCTACTGTTCTTACATGAACATCAAAATAATTTATTGCAAATATAATACCAAAAGAAATAAGAATACCTAAAATCATACCAAGAAAAGTGTTTTTTGTAACACTTGGATAAGAACGACTTTCAGGAAGACTTGCTTTATCTATAATCTTTACAGAACCAACTTCCATAATATTTTTAATATGCAGGTTGGCATACTTAAGAACTGCAGAACAAATACGTTGTGCCTCCTTTGCAGTAGAAGCAACAACACTTATATAAATTACCCCTGTTTCTTCAACTCTTGAATAAGAAGTCATCGCACGCAAAGCTTTTACTGAATATTCAAAATCTTCTTTTTCCTTTATAAGTTCATAAAACCCATTGCTGCTGAAAAGTTCAATATATGTATCAACAAGCATTTCAGCAGTTGTAAGGTCATACAAATTAGCCGTATTGTTTTCTGCTTCACTAAGAATGACATCGGCCTTATTATCTACATATACAGACCCAACAGATGTAAACCTTTCGGGGATAAACATACTGCTGTATGTAAAGAAAATTGCCCCACATAAGATTGTACATATAACAACCAGCCACCATCTTTTAAAAATTTCCTGCAATAGCTTTTGAATAGTAATTTCTTTTTCCAACGGTAAATACTCCTTTACTGCATTATTTAAAAACTCTGATTTTATAACATTATATCACAACAAAAATATTTTTGCAACTTAATTTTATTCAATATATATAATTGACCATTTAACATATTTATTATATAATATAACTTATAAAACTAAAACACGAGGAGTGAAATCATGGATTACTTTAATGAATACAAAAAATGGCTCAATTCTGATTCAGTGGATGCGGAAGATAAAAGCAAGCTGAAAAATATTGAAAACAATGAGGAAGAAATTAAAGATGCCTTTTACCAGACTCTTGCTTTTGGTACTGCAGGTCTACGCGGGGTTATAGGCATAGGCACAAACCGTATGAACAAATATGTTGTACGACGGGCAACACAGGGTATAGCAAATTACATTTCAAAACACGGTGAAGATTTAAAACAACGCGGTGTTGTTATAGGCTATGATTCAAGACATTTCTCACCCGAATTTGCCTTGGAAACCGCCCTTACACTTTGTGCAAACGGAATTAAGACATATTTATTCGAATCATTAAGGCCTGTACCCGAAATTTCTTTTTCAATAAGACATTTAAACTGTATTGCAGGTATTGCAATTACCGCTTCACATAACCCTGCAAAATATAATGGTTATAAAGCTTACTGGGAAGATGGCGGACAACTTCCTCCTGCTGTATCCGATAAGGTTTTAGCAGAAATAAACGCCCTTGATATGTTTGATGTTAAAACAACAACCAAAGATATGGCTGAAAAATCCGGTCTTTTGACAATAATAGGCGCTGAAGTTGACAAGGCATACATTGATGCAGTGTACACTCAGGCAATTAACCCGGATGTTGTAAAAGAGGTTGCCGACACATTCAAGCTTGTGTACACCCCAATTCACGGAAGTGGTAACAAGCCTGTACGTGCAATACTTGAAAAAGCAGGTTTTAAACACGTTATTGTCGTAAAGGAACAGGAAGAGCCTGACGGTTCTTTCCCTACAGTTTCTGCACCAAACCCCGAAAACAAAGAATGTTTTACAAAAGCTGTTGAGCTTGCAAAGGAAAATGATGTAAGTCTTATTATTGGTACCGACCCTGATGCGGACCGTATGGGAATTATGCTTAGAAACGATGCAGGTGAATATATTCCAATGTCAGGTAACCAGGTTGGTGCCTTGCTTGCCGATTATATTATTTCTGCAAAAAAAGAACGTGGCACGCTTCCTGAAAACGGTGCGGTAATTTCTACAATTGTTTCTACAAAAATGGCAAGAGTGCTTACCGAAAGCCACGGAATGGAATATATTGAAGTTTTAACAGGCTTTAAGTTTATAGGCGAACAAATACACCGTTTTGAAACAACAGGATGCAACGAATTTCTTTTAGGCTTTGAAGAAAGCTACGGCTACCTTGTAGGTACACACGCCAGAGATAAAGATGCCGTTGTTGCAAGTATGCTTATAGCAGAAATGGCTGCATATTACAGCAAAAAAGGCAAAACACTCTATGACGTAATGCAGGAACTTTACAAAGTCTATGGCGGATTTGCAGAAGAAACAATAAGCATCACTATGGAAGGTAGTGACGGTATAGCAAAAATCAAGGCAATTATGGAAGATTTGCGTAATAATAAGCCCGAAAAATTCGGAAACTTTAAAGTTGATGCAATCCGCGACTACAAAACAAGCATTAAATACAACATTGAAAATGGAACAGAAGAAAAACTTACTCTTCCAACCTCCGATGTTCTTTATTTTGAACTTAGCGATGGTGCAAGTTTTGTGGCTCGTCCGTCAGGTACAGAACCAAAAATAAAGCTATACTTCCTTATACAGTCAGATACTGAAGAAAATGCAAAAGAAACACTGACAAAGGTTAAAAACGCAGTAGAAAATTATATGAATAAATAATTTTTAGCCGTTGGATAAAATTCCAACGGCTAATATTTTATTTGGGGATTTGCATTCCCGTATGGTCTATATAATAATTATCCTTATAAATCAAATCAGAAACAGTAACAAATTCGTATCCTTCATTTTTAAGGTCGCACAAAAGTTGAGGCAGTGCCTTTGCAGTATTTTTTGCCCCATTATGCAACAAAATTATTGACCCGTTTTTTACCTTATCAGTAACCCTTTTTACTATCATTTCGCAGGTAAGCCCCTTCCAGTCAAGGCTGTCTACATCCCACTGAATACAAAACCTTCCGGTTTCCTTACAGGTTTTTACAAGCAAGTCGTTATATTCGCCATAAGGTGCACGAAAAAGCACCTCTTTTTGTCCTGTTATGCCTATTATTTTTTTATCACAATCATCCATTTCACTAATCATCTGTTCCCTTGAAAGCGAATTTGTATGAGGGTGAGTGTTTGAATGATTTGCAATTTCATGCCCCTTTTTATGCATTTCCTCTACCCTTTTGGGATATTTATCCAAAAAATCCCCCACAACAAAAAAAGTTGCTTTGCAGTCGTAATTTTCCAGTGCCGTTAAAACCTCGGCAAGATCCTGGTCATCCCAAACAAAATCAAAAATTATTGCAATTTTCTTTTCTTCAGTTTTTACGCTATAAATGGGAATGTTATTATATTCCCCCAAATTGTTTACGGCGTCAACCCCTGTTAAAGCAAAGGAAAACAACAAAAAAGCAACACAGCCAAGGAAAAATATCGTCCGTTTATTTATAACAATAAATTGCATAATACACCTCCGTTCAGTAATAAATATGAATAAAAAACAAAAATTATTATTAAAACTCTTGCCTTTTTTTAAATATAAATGTATAATATATGCATAAATATTTTATTTATAAATTAGGAGGAAATAAAAATGAAAAAAATTATTGCTCTTGCTTTGGTTGCAATTATGGCAGTATGCGTATTCGCAGGCTGTTCAAGTGATGAAAACAAACTTATAATGGCTACAAATGCCGAATTCCCACCATACGAATATATGGAAGGAAATGAAATAGTTGGTATTGACGCTGAAATTGCTAAGGCTATTGCTGAAAAACTTGGCTACGAACTTGTTATCGAAAATGTTGATTTCGATTCATTGATCCCTGGCGTACAGACAGGCAAATATGACTTTGCTGCTGCCGGTATGACAGTTACAGACGAACGTCTTGAACAGGTCGATTTTACACAGACTTACGCAACAGGCATTCAGTCAATTATCGTTAAAGAAGATTCTGCAATCACAACTGCTGACGACTTATTTGCAGAAGGTGCTAACATAAAAATTGGTGTTCAGCTTGCTACAACAGGTGACCTTTACTGCACATGGGATATTGAAGACGAAGGTCTTGGCAGTGTAGAACGTTTTAACAAAGGTGCAGATGCTGTTATGGCATTGACATCAGGCAAAGTTGACTGTGTTGTTATAGACAACGAACCTGCTAAGGTTTTTGTACAGAACAATCCTGGCCTTAAGATTCTTGATACAGAATATGCTGTTGAGGATTATGCTATTGCTATAGCTAAGGATAAGCCTGAATTGTATGAAAAAATCAACTCTGCATTGGGTGAACTTATTGCAGACGGAACAGTTGCAAAAATTATTGAAAAATATATCCCTGCAGAATAATTAAATTAAATGTTAAGGGCTGTATCTTAATGACACAGCCCTCTTTAATTTTTTAAGGGAAAGGAGATTTTCAAAATGCCTGATTGGATTTTAAAATTAACAAAAGATTTTGACACAGCTTTTATTGTAGATAACAGATGGAAATATCTCCTGGAAGGCGTACAAAACACCCTTATCCTTACATTTTTTGCCTTGATTTTGGGTGTTGTTCTGGGTATTGTAATTGCTGCAATACGAGTAACATATGACAAACAGTATACACAGATGAAGGGCGGAATAGGTAAGTTTCTTCTTTGCATAGGTAATGCAATATCAAAGGTTTATCTTACAGTAATACGCGGCACGCCTTCTATGGTTCAAATACTTATTATTTTCTTTATTATAATGGCAAGTTCAAACAACAAAATGTTGTGCGGTATTATTGCTTTTGGTATTAACTCAGGTGCCTATGTTGCAGAAATTATCCGAGGCGGTATTATGAGTATAGACGAAGGTCAGTCAGAAGCAGGACGTTCTTTGGGATTTAACTATATACAAACCATGTGGTACATAGTTCTTCCTCAAACTTTTAAAAACATTCTTCCTGCATTGGCAAATGAATTTATCGTTTTACTTAAGGAAACTGCTATTGCCGGATATGTTGGTGTAACAGACCTTACCAGAGGTGCTAATATTATACGAGGTATTACATATCAAAGCTTTTGGCCACTACTTTCAATTGCTGCAATATACCTTATAATGGTTATGTTCTTTACCTGGTTGGTGGGCATTCTCGAAAGGAGGCTTCGTGAAAATGAGCGCTGATTTCATTATAAAAACAGAAAATCTATGCAAATTTTACCGCGGAGATAAAATAAAAGCATTAAACGGCGTCAACGCGGAAATTAAACGCGGAGAAGTTGTTGTTGTAATAGGGCCTTCCGGTTCGGGGAAATCAACATTTTTGCGTTCCTTGAACCTTTTGGAGCTACCGACATCGGGAAACATAATTTTTGAAGGTGTTGACATTACGGACCCCAAGGTTAACATTAACCTTCACAGACAGAAAATGGGTATGGTGTTTCAGCACTTTAACCTGTTTCCGCATATGACAATACTTAAAAAT
>JAZSRE010000156.1:0-23478 GCA_045538345.1 Clostridia bacterium | reverse complement strand
CTCTACCTTGTCTTCCTAAGACCGCTTGGCCTCCGACTTATTTCTTTTTCGAATTTGCCGTACTTTAAAATTGCACCATATCCACCGGGGCCCGGGTTTCCGCTGCATGCACCGTCTGTGTACAGATATACTGTCTTCAAGCCTTTCACCTCCCAATATCTTGTGCCAAACTTATTATAACAGAAAAAAATACTCTTTACAAGTTTTTTATTTTGTTGTACAATAATAGTGGTGAAATAATATACGAAAGGTAGTTTTTTAGATATATGAAAAAGCAGTATGACGATAGTTCAATATCATCATTAAAAGGTGCCGACCGTGTCAGATTACGCCCGGGTGTTATATTCGGTTCTGACGGGTTGGACGGTTGCTGTCATTCTATGTTTGAAATTTTGTCAAACTCCATTGACGAAGCACGTGAAGGTTATGGCAGTATAATTGAGGTAACACTTTTTAATGATAACAGCATACAGGTTGAAGACCACGGACGAGGCATACCTTTAGGATATAACGAAAAGGAAGAAAAATACAACTGGGAGCTTGTATTTTGTGAACTTTATGCAGGTGGCAAGTACAACAACAATTCGGGGGATAACTACGAATATTCTCTTGGCCTTAATGGCCTTGGTGCCTGTGCAACACAGTATTCTTCCGAATATATGGATGTGGAGGTACGCCGTGACGGTAAAATATATAACCTTCACTTTGAAAAAGGTGAAAATATAGGTGGCTTGCAGGCAGAAGATACACGTTTTAAAGCTACGGGAACAAAGATTAAGTGGCGTCCTGACCTTGATGTATTTACCGACATTTCCATACCTGCAGAATATTTTGTTAATGTTCTTAAAAAACAGGCGGTTGTAAATTCGGGGCTAAAATTTATCTTCCGCAATCAGCAGGAAGACGGCACATTTGCCCAACAGGAATTTGTTTATGAAAATGGTATTGTTGACTATGTAAACGAACTTGCAGGTGAAAAATCACTTACCTCGCCTGTTTATTTTGAAACAGAGCGTAAAGGTCGTGACCGAGATGATAAGCCTGAATATAAGGTTAAACTTTCTGTTTCATTTTGTTTTAGTAATGAATCAAATGTTGTGGAATATTATCACAACTCAAGTTATCTTGAACATGGCGGTTCTCCCGACAGGGCTGTTAAAAATGCCTTTGTTGCCATAATAGACCAGTATATTAAGCAGACTGATAAATATAAAAAGAATGAATCTAAAATTAAGTTTGAAGATGTTGCAGATTGTCTTTGTCTTGTAAGTAACTCATTTTCTACCGTTACAAGCTATGAAAACCAGACTAAAAAGTCTATTACAAACAAGTTTATTCAGGAAGCTATGACCGACTTTCTTAAAGAAAATCTTAATATTTACTTTATTGAAAATAAGGTGGATGCTGAAAAGATTGTAGACCAGGTGCTTATCAACAAACGTAGCCGTGAAAATGCCGAAAAGACAAGAATAAACGTTAAAAAGATGCTTACAGGCAACACTGATGTACTTTCAAAGGTACCAAAGTTTGTGGATTGCCGTTCTAAGGACGTTGCAAAGCGAGAGGTTTATATAGTAGAGGGTGATTCTGCATTAACAAGCTGTAAGCTTGGGAGGGATAGTGAATTTCAGGCAATTATTCCTGTAAGGGGTAAAATCTTAAACTGCTTAAAGGCAGATTATGATAAAATTTTTAAAAGTGAAATTATAACAGACCTTTTAAAAGTTTTGGGTTGCGGAGTAGAAGCAAATTCAAAACACAACAAGGACTTTAATACCTTTGAACTTGAAAATTTGCGTTGGAGTAAAATTATAATCTGTACGGATGCGGATGTGGACGGATTCCAGATTCGCACACTTATCCTTACAATGCTATATAGACTTGTCCCTACGCTTATAGAAAAAGGTTTTGTTTACATTGCAGAATCTCCTCTTTTTGAAATTAACTATAAGGATAAAAAGGAAGAAAAGACGGAATTTGCATATTCCGAAACAGAAAAAAATGAAATTTTAGACCGCATAGGTGATGCAAAATACTCAATTCAGCGGAGCAAAGGTCTTGGTGAAAACCAGCCTGATATGATGTGGCTTACAACTATGTGTCCTGAAACACGCAGACTAATTCGTGTAATGCCCGATGATGCGGCATTGGCGCAAGCAAAATTTGAGCTACTTTTGGGAGATGACCTTGCAGGCAGAAAAGAGCATATTGCAAAAAATGGCGGTAAATATCTTGAAATGATTGATGTGTCATAAAATAAAAACACAAGGAATTTATTATTCCTTGTGTTTTTTCTACTCTATTTCCTGTTCAAGTTTATCAAATTCTTCTGTTGAAAAGAATTCACTTAAAGTTATTCCCAAACCATCACAAATAAGTTTTATGGTAAGTATCTGAGGGTTTTTGCTTTTGCCGTATAATATATTCTTTAAAGATGATGGTGGTAATGCGGATATTTCCGCTAATGCATTTATGGTAAGTTTATGTTCTTCACACAGGCTTAAAATTCGGTTTTTTATTACATCAATGGTTTTCATCAAATCACCTCTATAAAACAAGCCCAAAGAAAACATTGGATTTTCTTTAGGCTTTTTGGTATTTTATTTTCTTGAAAGAATATTTTCTCCGTCAAAAAGGATTACTCCGCTACCGCCACCAAAAGTATTTGGTGATTCCTTCATGAATTTTACAAAAGCTTTTTGCAAGCTTGTTTCCTGAGGGAGGGAATCAACATCTCCGTCAAAATCCTTGTTGAATATACGCCAGCAATCCCCAAAGTTTTCAACATATTCCTTGTCGTATATTTCAAAGTCACGAGAAAAATCTACAATGTTTGAATTTGGGTCAAAGACTTTTTCTATATAGTCAGGGAACAAAAGCCATGAATCGCAGTGCATTACAAGTATGCCATCTTTAAGTTCGTCTTTGTAAAATTCATATAGTTCCTTATATGAGGCATATCGTTTTTCGTACGTTAAAGGACCATCTGACGGAATGTGGCATTTAAATATAAGGTCGCCGGTTTCCACTGTGTAGTTGCTTAATTTTATTGGGTCCTTTGTAAGTGTAGTTTTGTCAAACTGAAGTCTAATTGTTGAAAAACGGGTCATTTTGAACAAGCCGTCAAACCACCATAAAGGGGCAATTCCAAACACGCCGTAACGCTTTTCGCATTCTACTGTTTTAAACAGTATGTCTCGTACGGTATTTATAAACATCTGCTCTGTTCTGCCGGCTTCAATATATTTTTCATAAAGCTTACCTGTGCAACCAAGGATGAAAAGTAAACGTACAGTGCATTTATGTATGTTGTCATTGGCAAGTGTGTCAATAACATCCTGGACTTGTTCCATAGTCATTTCGTCATCCATATAGGCCTTTGAATATTCAAATATTTTTTTGTCTGCAATTGCTGCGTATTTTATATAATCTTCCTTCATTTTTTCGGTAAAACCTATTTTTTCAAGTATGTTTTCTGCAAGCATTTTATCACCTTTTTCTTATGAAATTTCATTAAAATAAATATGGCACCCCCGACCGGAATCGAACCGATGACTAACCCTTAGGAGGGGCTTGTAATATCCTCTTTACTACGGGGGCGTATTGGCGGTATACCGCCATATTAAGTTATGATATAAATGTTAGGGTTTTTCTTCTCATTTCCACATTAAGCACAAGGCCTAACGCCATACAGTTTGTCATTATTGATGACCCGCCATAGCTAATAAAGGGAAGAGGAATACCTGTAACCGGCATAATTCCTATTGCCATACCTATATTTTCAAATGTATGGAAAAGCCACATAGCAGCAACACCCATACAAATAAAACTGCCAAGTTCATCTTTTGATGTTTTGGCAATGTACACACATCTTAAAACAAGACCCATTAGCACCAAAACGGTAATCATACACATTATAATTCCGCCTTCTTCACCTATTACGGAAAAGATAAAGTCTGTATGTTTTTCGGGCAGGTAACCCATCTGCGTCTGGATACCTTCAAAAAGCCCTCTGCCGCCAACTTGACCCGAGCCTATGGCTATTTTGCTTTGTGTTACATGGTAGCCGTAAGATTGTGCGGCGCTTTCCGGATTAAAAAGGGCATAAATACGCTCCTTTTGATATGATTTTAACAGAAAAAACCACGAAAATACCGCAACTATTGCACCGGTTATGCCTGCGGCAAGAATATACCGCCAGTCAATATTTGCAATAAAAACCATAACTACAAATATAAATACAAAAACCATAGCACTTCCAAAGTCGGGCTGTAAAAGTATAAGCCCTAAGGGCACTGCAAGGTGAAACAAAAGCAAAAGCACATTTTTGATGTAATTAACATCATCCTTTATTGTGTCAAGGTGCTTTGAAAGTGTAAGTATAAAGCAAATTTTCACAATTTCCGCAGGCTGTATTCCAACAGGGCCAAAGCGAATCCATCCCTTTGTGCCGGTAGATTCCGACCCAATTCCTATAATAAGCACAAGAACAAGCAAAAATAAAGAAATCCCCACAAAGAATTTCCATAAATCTGTAAGGTCATCATAGTTGATGTACGTTATGATACACATAAGTACAAGGCCAATAACCAGCCCCACGCTTTGAACAATTATAAACTTAAGGTTGTTCCCGGGCATTGACCTGGTGGCACTGTATATGAAAACCATACCTATTGTTACTGCACAGGCAAATAAAAAAAGTATTAATTTGTCATATTTTTTGATATTTTCAATAAAAGTACCCAATTAATCAACCCTTTAAATACAATTATATAATAAGTATAACACAAAATTTGTAAAAAACAATAGACGAACGGAAAAAAATATTATATAATATAAGTAACGTAATTTGAGAGGTGAGTTTTTATGGCTAAAATTTTTCGTGGTGCATTATTTGGATATAATAAAAAAGATGTACAAAAATATGTAGAAAGTATGAGTGAAAATTTTCAGGCACAACTTGGGGAATATGATGCCGAAATAGAAAGCCTCAAAGCACAATGGGCACAGTTGGAAGAAGAACGTACTTTGCTTGAAACAAAAAAGGATGCTATTTCTGAAGCTATCATATCTGCCCAGGAAAAGAGTGAAGCTATGGTTGCCGAAGCCAAGGAACAGGGTGATATAATTATTTCCGAAGCCCGCAAGGAAAGTGAAAATGTACTTGCACAGGCTCGTCAAAAAGCTGAAGATGAATTGGAAGTAGTTGGCAAAAAAATTGCTGAAGAGAATCAAAAACTTATCAAAATACGTCGTGATATTACCAACATCCGACGCAACGCAATAAAAGCGCTTAACTCACTTGAAGCATCCAACGAAGAAGACCAGTAATTAAAGGAAAATGTTATGAATGTATATGATTTTGACAAAACTATTTATGACGGCGACTGTACAGTGAATTTTTATCTGTATTGTCTTGGGAAATACCCGGTTATATACAAAAAAATCCCTGAGGTTTTGTGGTTTGGGTTGCTTTTTAAACTTGGGATTATTAAAAAGACTGATTTTAAAAGTCGTTTTTTCAAATTTGCAACCATAATTCCAAATCTTGAGGGTGCAGTTGCGGACTTTTGGAAAAAGGATAAATCAAAAATCAAAGGATTTTATCTTGATATTCAAAAAGAAGATGACATAGTAATTTCCGCATCACCTACGTTTATACTTAATGAAATTTGCAGTATTTTAAATATAAAAAATTTATATGCTACAAATGTGGATTTAAATACAGGTAAAATTATGGGTGAAAACTGCTATGGAGAAGAAAAGGTAAAAAGATTTTATGAAGCGGGGTATAATGAGGAAAGTATTGACGAATTTTATTCCGATTCTCTTTCTGATTCTCCATTGGCAAATATTTCAAAAAAAGCATTTATTGTAATTAAAGAAAAACTAATTCCCTGGAATGAATATAAAAAAAAGTAAGGATTTGTCCACCAAATCCTTACTTTTTTTGTTACCATTTATAAATTCCCTGTTCTATTAGTGAGGCAAGGGCTTTTTGTACTGACGGTGTATCTTCCTTGTAGGTTACGCCATACCATTTGTCGGGGGTATCAAGCACTTTTATTTTGGCATTTTCCTCTAAAATTAACTTTTCGATTATATCCGTAAGTATGTATTCGCTTTTTTGAGGATCTTTTATGTTTTTTAAAAATTCATTAAATGAACTTTCGAGTTTTTCAAAAATGTCGGGGGTAAATCCCCACATATTCATTGAAACTGTTGTATCAAGCGGTATACCGCTGTTTTTATCAATTTCCTTTTTTTCGACAATTTCTTTAAGGTATCCGTTTTCAACAATACATACGCCTCGCGAAACTGTGCCGTTTTCTGTAATTGTATTACCAAGCTTAAACCCCGCCATACACATTGACTTTTCTTCACATAGATATTTGTTTACTATGCCTAATGTGTTTGGGCCGTAATAGTCATCGGCATTTATAACCACAAAGGGCGATTTTACAGAATTTTTGGCACACAATACTGCATGTACTGTACCAAATGGTTTGGTGCGTTCTGCAGGGAGAGTAAACCAACCTGGCAAAGAATCATAACCTTGAAAGACATATTCTGTATCAATAAGCTTTTCTATTCTTTTTCCGCAAATATCACGAAAATCTTTTTCTATTTCTTTTTTTATGATAAATACAGCTTTGTTAAACCCGCTTTTAACGGCATCATAAACAGAAAAGTCTACAATTATTTCTCCGTTTGGACCCATAGGTGCAATTTGTTTTACTCCGCCATACCTGCTTCCCATACCTGCAGCCATAACCACAAGAGTTGAATTTTCAGCCATATTTATACCTCCGTTCCTTATTTATTATAATTATATATTATTTTGCAAAACTTTTCAAGTGGAGGGTAGGAAATATTACAATTATATTATTTGTAAAGTATTTCTATTGTCAAAATATAAGATATTTTGGTATAATGATTTTATCAGTTGGTAAATGGGAGGGTATAATATGAAAAAGTTAATTATAAATACGATTCTTATTATTTCCTTGATTATAAATATATTGTCCTTAGATGTATTTGCTGACACAATAGGTACCGATATGGAGGGGCATTGGGCAAAGGAATATGCTCAAAGGCTTATAGACAACGGCATATTAAACGGGTATGAAGACGGTACGGTTAAGTTGGATAATTCTGTTTCCAGAGCCGAGTTTGTTAAAATGCTTGTTACCTTCAGATATGGTGATTATCATACATACGAGGAACAGATTTTTGCTGATGTACCTACGGATGCCTGGTATTATAAATACGTAAGCACAGCGCATACTGAAAATATACTTGAGGAAAAAAAGGGAGAAGAATTCAGACCAAACGAAAATATCACCCGTGGGGAAATGGTTTATATGATAGTCAGTTCCCTTAACCTTTCGGGTGGAAAAGCAAGTTTTAGTGACATCAAGTCAAGTCATAAATATTATAAGCATATCAGCGCTGCAGTAAAAAACGGTATTATAAACGGATATGAAGACGGTACCTTTAAAGAAGAAGGATTTGCCACAAGGGGAGAAACTTCGGCTATGGTTTCCAGAATACTTGATTATATAACATACAAAGAATTAAATGGAGAGCCTGACTCATCAGTGGATGTTATTGAACCTGTTCCTGATACAGATAATAATACCGGTATAGAGGGTAAAATTAATTTAACATGGCACCAGATTTATGGTACAGGGGTTACAAAAACCGGAAGCCATATGGATGGGCTAAATGTTATTTCACCTACCTGGTTTAAGCTTGTTGACAATACCGGCCTTACACCATATTCTTATGAACAGAAAATATATGGCGAATTGAATTTATACCTTGAAGATTTGGGCAATTTAGAATATATTGAAGATTGCAAAGCCAATGGGTATAAGGTTTGGCCTATGTTTAATACCGAAGGTAGCCCTTCAAAAACAAGCAAGTTTTTAAACAGCCTTTCTGCAAGAGAGGCTTGCGTGCAGATGATGAAGAAACTTATTTTGGAATATGACCTTGACGGTATAAACTTAGACTTTGAAAATATGTATCAGTCTGACAGAGATGCATACACCGAGTTTGTTAAGGAAATGGCAGATATGTGCCACAGTGTAGGGGCAATATTAAGTGTTGATGTTACAAGATATGAGCCTACAAGCTCAACTTATTCTATGTGTTATGACCGAAAAGCTATTGCAAAATATGCAGACTATGTGGCACTTATGGCTTATGACCAAAACGGAACATGGAGCACAACCGCAGGCTCTGTTGCAGACCTTGAATGGACCGAAGATTCAATAATTAAAACACTTGAGGAGGTTCCCGCAGAAAAGCTTATTCTTGGTATTCCTTTCTACGCCAGAATATGGGAAACTTCAAACGGAAAGGTTGTAAAAACCTCTGCCGTTGGTATGTCAACAGTGGCTAAAAGGATTGAGGAAAACAACGCCCAAATAGTATATGATGAAAAAACAGGGCAAAATTATGCCGAATGGATATCTGAGGGAAATGTTGTTAAGGTGTGGATTGAAGATAAAACATCTGTAAAAGCAAGACTGGACCTTGTTGAAAAATATAATCTTGTAGGTATAGCGTCCTGGAGTAAAACCTTTGAAACTGAGGATATGTGGGAATATATTGAGGAGAATTTAAAATGAGTAATAAAATAAAAGATGTACTTAAAGGTGTTGGATTGGCTTTTCTTACCATGGTGTGTATGCTTGGCATAACTCCGTGGACTTTGGTTTCATCCATTTTGGGGTGTGTAGTTGCAGTGTTTGTTATATGGAGAATTTTCAAAAGAAAAAAAGAAGAATTACCTGTGGTACATTTTACTGTAAGTTATGTGGCGGCAATAATGATTTTTGTGATTATTCTTAATTCAATATCAATTTCAGCATAAGTAACATTATAAACCCGGGGGAACCTAAAATTCCCAAGGTAATTGCTGTGATGGCATTTACACCAATAAAAAAACCGAAAATTTGAGAAACAAAATTGAACATAACTATAAAAACTGCGCCCAAGGCAGAACGCAGAATCAGTTTTAGAATTTTGCCAAGTGGTTTTGAAAAAATAACCAGTAGCACACAAGATAAAATTATGCCTGTTATATATAAAAACGCAGTGTTGTTCAAAAAAACACCTCCTCATATATAGATAATATGAAGAGGTGTTCTTTTTTATGTTTAAAGTTTACCTTTGCCAAAAAACCACTTTTTCTTAAGGGGCGGTCTTGCGCCATATATATTATTTTGGCTTACATATTGATAAATTATATGGTTTGCTTCTTCCAGTACGTTATAGTCTTCTATTGCTTTTATGCGGTCTTTTAAAATAAAAATTGCCTGCTGGATGTTGCTGCTTTTTATGTTATCTATTATAATTACCTTTTTGCTGTTGTCAAACATATATATCCTCCTTGGTTTTGTCTATTTTAAGTACTATGGTGGTCATATCATCGGCTTGCCTGGTTTTTCTTTTTGCTTCATCGGTTAATAGCCTTGCAATTAGGTCCGGGTCGGTTTCATGCATATTAAGTATATATTCCTCAAACCACTGGTCGGTTGCGTTATGCACTCCATCGCTTATCATTATGATTATATCCCCGCTTTTGACTTTATATTCAAAGCTTTCAGCTTTTGTGTTGTTTATTATACCTACGGGCAGTGATGATGATGAAATTTTTTTAAGTGAGTTTCCGCTTTTTATGTATGTGGTATTTGCCCCTGCTTTTATAAATTCTGCTTTTGCGCTAAACAAATCCAAAATAACGGCATCAATTGTGGCAAAACTTTCGGGATTTTTCAGCATTAATGCAGAGTTTATCATATCTATAGCATTGTTTTTGTTAAAACCCGCATTGGTAAATTGGTGCATAAGTTCGGTTGCGGTTTCTGACTGGATTGCGGCACTTTCTCCACAGCCCATACCGTCGCTTAAAATTGCCATATATTTATTACCTGTTATTTTTCCGTACACAAAATTATCCCCGCATACATTTTCTCCTTTTTTCGGTAAACTTACATGTCCTGTTGTTATGGCGATGTGTTCCATTTCCTTTAACTTTAAGGTATATTTATTTTTGTTGCATGTATAACTTTCAAGCTTCATTAGCTTGTTAAGTGTTGCCGATACAATGGTTTCGGCTTTTTCGCATAGTTTTGTAAAGTCATCTTTGCCTTTTTTTATAACTAAATTCACACATAAAATATCCTCGTGGTTTTTCACTACGGTTATGTCATAACATTTTATTTCTGATTTTTCCATGTTGTACATTATACGGCTTTCATCAAGCTTGTTAAATGTTACGGCTTTATTTATATCGTTTGAAAAACTTTCCATCATATCTGTAACCCCATTAAGTTGAACAGAAAGCATTTTCTGACTTTGCTCTACCTTGGTTTGCCACTGATATTGTGATTTGTGCTTAAGATATGTTCTGTTAAGCTCGTTTATAAAGTTTTCGTAGCGTACGCATCTGCGTTTGAATTCTGCAGGTACAGTTTCGCTTGTAAGACACCCTGTGTTGTTTAAAACTGCAACTGCTTTATTAAGGCTGTCGGCGGTGTCAAAGGCCTCTTTGTTCCAGCATATAAATTTTAAACCGCAAGACCTGCATACTTTATTGGCGGTAATGTGGTACAAAGAACTTAGGTCGTTAAAGTTTTCGGGATATTTACAAATAGTCTGCCTTGATAAATCAGCAAGGGTGTTAAGAGAATTTAAAGTTTTTCTGGTTTTATTAGTTATTATTTCTCTGTATTTTTTAAATTCCTTGCTTTGCAAAAGATTGTAACTAAAAAAGCTTTTTATTCTAAGAAGCAGTGAATTTGGAATTAAAGTAAAAATGCATATTGATAATATGGTTTCAAACCCCGAAAAAACAGAATCGGACCAACCTCCGAAATAGGCTACCAGCAGACGTGTGGAAATAATGAAAGAAAGAATTATTCCCGGACGTTTGAATTGTGAAGCTATGCCTGTAATAAGTCCGCAAAACCCTAAAATCCCTGCATATTCATTATATTCAAAGGAATATAGTGAAAACAGTATTCCAAGCCCTACACCGCAGGTTACGGAAAGGGCGCATTTTTCTGTATATGCAAAAATCATAATAAATACACCACACATAACTTTGGCAAGGGAAATACTGCCAATATGCATTCCGCAAAAACCGCCCATTGATATGGTTGTAATAATGCATATTGTTACAATATCTTCAGAAGTTGTTTCTTCATACAGTTTTTTGTTACATACTATATTCCAGGCATTTTTAATTAAAAACGGAAGAACAAAGCAAATGAAACATTCGAAAGTAAGCATCATTATATTAAAATAAAGTCTTTTAAGTTGTGCATAATAAATTATTCCTGAAAGAGCTGTTGCAATAACTGCACAAATAACAGGCAGGTAATGATTTTTCTTTTTGATTATGGTTGATGATGCTATGTAAATAAGGGCAAAAAGCACATATGCAAGCATATATCTTATAAAGGTGTTTGAATACTCGGTTGTAAGAATTCCTGCAATTGCTGCAATTGCCGCCAGTGAAACTTTAAGGGGAGAAAACTTTTCTGCATATATACAGGTGCAAAGATATGCTATTGAAAATGGGGAAATAGTCCCCATTATAAACGTTCTTCCAAGCAAAAATGATATTATAATATTCAATATATCCCGCTTGTTTACGGCAGATATTTTTTTTAGTCTGTTTTTAACTTTGGTATATTCCATTTAATCCACTCCTTCATTGGTGTAAATTCAATTATACTATTAAGGCAAAGTGATAAATGTCATAAAATGTAGCTAAAAACCCAAAATTTATCTTCAAAAAAAAACAAAAATATACATTTCAATTTGTTGACTTATTATTTTTTAAATGATATAATGTAATGTAGCCCTCGAATAACCTTTGGAAGGCTAACGTATTGGAGAGTTTTTATGATTATGTATATACTTTACTTCTTGGCTTTGTTGTTAGGAATTTGCATAATTCCTACCGCATTGTTGATTTACAAAAAAAGAATCACTTTTTTTAACGGAGTGTTTTTGGGGACATTCTTGTTTTTGGTGTCTTTTGGTTGTGTAGTGTTTGGTTTTTCCGTTGTTAACGGATACAGCATCATAGACAGTTTTGTAAATAGTCTTTTTGAAAATTTAAAGCTGGTTTTTGATATGGCAGAGGGTATTCCTGTTGAAAGTCAGCGGGCCATATTTAAGTTAATTGAAGAAATGAAGAATTTGTATGTTACTCTTCTTCCGTCTATGATTATTATGAGTTGCCTTATATGGTCATATATAGTTCTTATGTTGGCAAAGGGTATATTGGCAATCTTTAAAAAGGATATAAGTGGCTTTAAAAAATTCAGCGAGCTTAAAATGCCTAAGTCAGCACTTTTTGCTGCTACGGTTGCTTTTATTGTCTCCTCAATTGCAGGGGACGGAAAAGTGGGATATGCTTTAATTAATTTTTCGTCAATAATATTATCACTTACAACTGTTTGCGGACTTTCATTTATAGATTTTAAACTTCGCAAAAAAGTGAAGCTTTCAGTTGTACGAATAATTATATATGTGGCATTGATGTTAATCTTGAATTTTATTTTAGGTGATGCTACCGGATTATTCCTTTTTGTGGGAATGTTTGATACAGTTTTTGATTTTCGCAAAAGAGACAAAAAACCCGAAATTGACAGTTGATTAGTCTTTCGCTTAGGGGGTGTTGATTATGAAAAAAGACAGTTTTGTATTCAAATTACTTGCAGAAACAAGAATTTACTTTGTTGTAATTGTGATTTTTGCGGCATTATCCTTACAATATAAAAATTATGTTTATGCGGCAGTGGAGCTTTCCATTCTGGCTGCTATGATAGTTTATCATATATTCAGCAGTAAAAAGAAAAGGGAAGAGATTACCAGTTATATTAAAAATCTCGAAATTCATTCAAATAATGCAGCACGAGATTCTATGCTTAGTATTCCTATGCCTTTAACTGTACTTGACCTTACAGGTAACATTGTATGGCACAATGAATGTTTTGCCCAGATGACAGGTGGTTCTCATTTTGAAAAACATATTTCGGAGGTTGTTCCCGGGATTGAAATTTTAAAAATTCTTGAAAAACGTCTGGATATTGATTTTAATATTGAATATAATGAAAAAGTTTATCAAGTTACAGGAAATGTAGTGGAATTTAATGATAACGATGACAAATACTATTCTCTTGTACTATATTGGACAGACCGCACAAGAGAAGAACGTTATGTTAAAAAGTATAATGACAGCAGAGTTTTAAACTGCATAGTGTTGGTAGATAACTATGACGATATAACAAAAGATATTAATCAACAGGCTATAAGTACCCTTGCTTCGTCTATAGACAGTGTTATAAGTGAATGGGTAAGCGAAAATAACGGAACATACCGTAAGCTTGAAAAAGACAGATATTATATTTTGTTTGAAAATATAAATGTGAAAAAGATTATAGACTCAAAATTTGCGATTTTAAATGAAATAAAAAAGATTGAAAACGAAAATTCACTTCAGCCTACACTTAGTATTGGTATAGGGGATGCAAATACTATTCAAAAAAGTGAAGAATATGCAAAAACTTCTCTGGATATGGCTTTAGGACGCGGTGGCGACCAGGTGGTAATTAAAAATGAAGAGAACTTCAGGTTTTTTGGTGGTAATACTGAAAGTTCAGGCCGTACAACAAAGGTAAGATCTCGTGTGGTTGCACACGCATTCAGAGAATTGCTTGAAAGAGCGCCTGTTGTGTTTGTGACAGGGCATAAAAACTGTGACGCAGACAGCCTTGGTGCTTCTGTTGCGGTATGCAAAATGGCTTCTTTGTACGGCAAAAAAGCGTATGTTATAGTAGGAGAACTGCTAAGTGCTACAAAAAAGCTTATTGAGGAGCTTAAAAAGGAAGATGCCTACCAGGATGTATTTATTTCCGAACAGGCTGCCTTGCAGATGGAATATGAAGATGCACTTTTAGTTGTTGTAGACACACATAACCCCAATTATGTTGAGGCTTCAAGGCTTATAAATGAAGTTGAAAATGTTGTGTTGATAGACCACCACCGAAGAGGTGAAAATTATATAGAAAAGCCTGTACTTACTTATCACGAGCCATACGCATCTTCTGCTTGCGAGCTTGTTACCGAGGTGTTTCAGTACATTAAAGATGGTGCAAAATTCTCTCCTAAGGAAGCTCAGGCAATATATGCAGGTATGGTTCTAGATACTAAAAATTTTAGCATGAGAACAGGGGTAAGAACTTTTGAAGCAGCATCTTTCTTAAGGAGAATGGGTGTTGATACTGTTAATGTAAAGCGTATTTTTCAAAATGATATGTCTATGTATACCAAACGTGCCAAAATAGTTGCCAATGCCGAAAATTATCTTGGTAAAATAGCAATTTCATATTGGGATGAAGCGGAAGAAGGGGCAAATATAATTGCCAGTCAGGCTGCTGATGAACTTCTCAATATAACGGATATAAAAGCATCTTTTGTACTTTGCAAATCAGAAGAAGGTGTAACTATAAGCGGACGTTCGCTTGGAGAGTATAACGTACAACTTGTTATGGAAAAAATCGGTGGCGGCGGACACATGACAATCGCCGGTGCTCAGGTTGAGGATAAAAGCGTAGTGGAAGCTATTGATATTTTAAAGCATGCAATAGATGAACTTGAGGAATAAGAGTTTGCTTAATGGAAGGAATGATATAAATGAAGGTAATTTTGTTAAAGGATGTTAAAGGCTCGGGCAAAAAAGGTGAAGTAATTAATGTCGCAGACGGTTTCGCAAGGAATGCACTTTTTCCAAAGGGTCTTGCACTTGAGGCTACCCCTGCAAATATGAATATTTTAAAAGGCAAGGAAGAATCAATTGCTCATAAAAAGGAAGTTGCCTACGATACAGCGGTTGATTTGGCAAAACGTCTTGGTGATATAAGTATTACATTAAAGACCAAAGCGGGCGCTAATGGAAAAATTTTTGGTTCAATTACATCAAAAGATATATCTGAAGAAATAGAAAAGAAGTATAAGATAAAGCTTGATAAAAGATGGATTGAGCTAAAAGAAGCCATAAAGGTTATTGGAACACAGGATATTAACATCTGGCTTCACCCTAAGGTTAATGCAAAGGTTAAAGTAACCGTAGAAGCAGAGTAATATATTTTTGAAAGGAAGTACAGGTATGGATGAGGTAACAAACAGAATAATTCCATATAATGCTGCGGCAGAACAATCTGTTATAGGCTCAATATTGATGGACCGTGAATGTCTGGCTACTGTTATTGAATACATTCGTGCCGAGGATTTTTACGACCCAAGAAACAAAGAACTTTATGAAGCTATAATGGACCTTTTTAATTATGATAAGCCGATAGATATTATTACTGTGGCTGAACAGTTAAGACAAAGAGGAACATTTGAAAAAATTGGCGGAGAAATTTACCTTGCAGATATTGCAAGCGGAGTTTCTACAAGTGCCAATGTAAAACATTATGCTAAAATTGTATCTGAATACGCAATAAGAAGACGCCTTATAAGTGTGTCAAACGATATTTCTACCTTGGCTTATGAGGGTAATGAAAATATTGATAAAATTTTGGATATTTCAGAACAAAAGGTTTTTGACATTTCGGAAAATAAAAATATGTCAGGCTTTATGCCTATGCGTGATTTGCTTTCTTCAAGCTTTTCCCATGTTTCCGAAATTGCGGCAAATCCAAATAAACTTACAGGTATACCGACTGGTTTTACAAAGCTTGATGAGTTGACTTATGGATTTAACAAGTCAAACCTTATAATTATAGCAGCGCGTCCTGCTATGGGTAAAACTTCGTTTGCACTTAATATTGCTCATTATGCTGCGTTAAAAGCGGGGGCAAAGGTTGGTATATTCAGCCTTGAAATGAGCGATGAAGAAATTGTCAACAGAATATGGTTTTCCGAAGCTATGGTTGAGAACGATAAAATACGCAAAGGTAATATGCAACCTAAGGATTGGGAACGTCTTACAATGGCTCTGTCCAAGCTTTCTGCTGCTAATATATATGTTGATGATACAGCGGCAGTTTCACCTATGGATATGAGGGCAAAGTGCAGAAGACTTATGGCAGAAAAAGGTCTGGATATGATTATTGTAGACCATATTCAGCTTATGCAGTCTTCTAAACGCACAGAAAACCGTCAGCAGGAAATTACGGAAATTTCACGTTCGCTTAAAATGTTGGCCAAAGACCTTGACATTCCTGTTGTGGCGTTGTCACAGCTTAGCCGTGCAAGTGATTCGCGTACGGACAAACGTCCCGGCTTGTCAGACCTTCGCGAATCTGGTGCAATTGAGCAGGATGCTGATATTGTTATGATGCTTTACCGTGATGAATATTATAATAAGGATACTGAACATCCGGGAGAGGCTGAAATTATAATTGCCAAAAACCGTAGTGGGGGAACAGGTACTGTACGATTAAGCTGGCAGGGTGAATTTACCAAGTTTTCAAATATAGATTATCAACACGAGGAATATTAATATGAATGCTTTTGAAAGGCATATACTTGATACCATAGATAAGTATAGTATGATAAAAGAGGGGCAAACAGTTGTTGCTGCTGTGTCAGGTGGGTATGATTCTTTGTGTATGCTTTATGCCCTTTGCAACCTCAGAAGGTTAAGAGGCTTTGACGTTTGCGTTGCTCATGTTAATCATAAGTTACGCCAGGAGGCTGACTCAGATGAGGAATATGTAGTTTCTGTAGCCGAAAAGCTTGGTGTAGATGTGTATACAAAAAAGTTTGATGTGGATAAATATTCAAAGGAAAATAAAATATCTTTTGAAACTGCAGGCAGAATTTTAAGATATGGTTTTTTTAATGAGGTGTGTGCAAAATATGATAACACTGTAATTGCAACTGCACACAATGCAAATGACAGCGTTGAAAGTATGCTTATGCATCTTATGAGAGGAAGCGGGCTTACAGGACTTATAGGAATAAGACCTAAAGCGGATAATATAATTCGTCCGCTTATAGAAGCACAACGTATTGATATAGAGAAATATTGTGATGAGAATAACATTGTTCCCAGACACGACTGTACAAATGACAGTGATGACTACCACAGAAACGATATACGGCATAATATTATGGCACCAATGCTTGAACGTTGCAATATTTTAAGTATATGTCGTATGATGAACGTTTTGTCTGAGGATGATGCTTTTATTAGAAACTATACCTTGGAAATAAAGGATAAATACATCATTGAAAAAGACGGGCATTATGTTATAAAGGTTAAAGATTTTAATTTGTTACCATTATCAATAAGACGCAGGCTTTTAAAACTTGTAATTCAGGATACCCCTGAAAATCAGCTATGTCTTGTTCATATTGATGATATAATAGGTATGGCTGAAAAAAATTACGGAGGAAAAAGGGTAATTCTTCCGGGCAAAAAGGAAGTTTTGTTAGAAAAAGGAGAAATTATACTGTGAGTAAAGACTTTTTAGAAAAAATTTTAATTACAGAGGAAAAAATTAACAAACGCGTAACAGAAATTGCAGAAGAAATTGATAAAATATATGGTGATGAAACTATATATCTTATTTGTATATTGAAAGGTAGCACACCTTTTACTGTAGATTTAATGAAAAAAATAAAAACAGATGTTTATCTGGATTTTATTTGTGCATCAAGTTATGGGTCTGGTACTACATCGGGAGAACTTAACATAACAAAAGATGTGTCAATAGATGTGGAGGGGAAAAATGTCCTTATTGTTGAGGATATAATAGACTCTGGAAACACTTTGTATAAATTGCGTGAGTTGTTGGCAAGCAGAAATCCAAAGAGTCTTAAAATTGCCACTTTACTTGATAAACCATCACGTCGTGTAGCTGATGTTAAAGTTGATTTTGTAGGTTTTGAAATTCCTGACGAATTTATAATAGGCTACGGACTTGACTATGATGAAAAATACAGAAATCTTCCTTACATAGGTGTTCTTGCAAGAAGTGTTTATGAAAAATAAATTTTGTTAATAATATATAGGTAACAGAGGTGATTTAATGAAGAAATATTTCAAAAATTTTGGTTTTTATATTTTACTTCTGGCAATTATAATGGTTATATTTACCATGTATACATCGTTGCCGGAAAAAGAGGTTGCAACATATAACGACCTTTATACTCAGATTGTAAATAAAAATGTAAAGAGCCTTACTATTATAGAACAGAATGCAACAGCGGTTCTTTCTGACAATACAGTTATGGAAGTTACAATTCCTCCAGTTGAACAGTTTTATTCTGATTTGGGAGATACATTGAAAAAACAGATGGAGGATGGTATTTTAAAACTTGACTATCAGCCTCCGGCAGAAACCCCTTGGTGGTTGAGTATATTGCCTACCGTTATAATGGTGGCTGTATTTGTTTTTTTCTGGATATTTTTTATCAACCAGTCAGGTGGCGGCGGAAAGGCAATGTCTTTTGGTAAAACAAGGGCAAAAATGCTTAATGAAAGTGATAAAAAATATACTTTTTCAGATGTGGCAGGCGCCGAAGAGGAAAAGGCAGAACTTGAGGAAATTGTTGAGTTTTTGAAAAACCCTGCTAAATTTTCAGAACTTGGTGCAAGAATACCTAAAGGTGTATTGCTTGTAGGCCCTCCGGGAACAGGTAAAACTTTGCTTGCAAAAGCAGTTGCAGGCGAGGCTGGTGTGCCATTTTTCAGTATTTCGGGTTCCGATTTTGTTGAGATGTTTGTAGGTGTAGGTGCATCACGTGTAAGAGATTTATTTGAACAGGCTAAAAAACATCCTGCATCAATTGTTTTTATAGATGAAATTGACGCAGTGGGACGCCATAGAGGAGCAGGTCTTGGTGGTGGGCACGATGAACGCGAACAGACGCTTAACCAGTTGCTTGTTGAAATGGATGGTTTTGGAGAAAATCAGGGTACAATTATAATAGCGGCAACAAACAGGCCTGATATATTAGACCCTGCTCTTTTAAGACCGGGATGCTTTGACAGACAGGTGGTTGTTGGTGAACCTGATGTTAAAGGCAGAGAGGATATCCTTAAAGTGCATACACGCAAAAAGCCTGTTGATAATGATGTTAAGCTTGATGTAATTGCTAAATCAACTGCAGGTTTTTCCGGTGCTGACCTTGAAAACCTTGCAAATGAAGCAGCTTTGCTTGCTGCTAAACGTGGTAAAAAGATAATTGGCATGAACGAATTTGAGGATTCTATAATAAAAGTGATTGCAGGACCTGAAAAGAAAACAAGGGTTATAACTGAACATGAACGTAAACTTACAGCTTACCATGAAGCGGGCCATGCAATCGCCACAAGACTATTGCCTTCACAGGACCCTGTTCATCAAATATCAATTATTCCGCGAGGAAGGGCAGGAGGTTATACACTTTCTTTGCCTGAAAAGGATAAATTCTATGCTTCTAAAAATGAAATGATTGACAACATAGTTACCTTGCTTGGTGGACGTGTTGCAGAAAAACTTACAATGGATGACATTTCCACAGGGGCATCAAATGATATTGAACGTGCAACTAATATCGCTAAAAATATGGTTGTTAAGTATGGTATGAGTGATAAGCTTGGCCCTATGACTTTTGGTTCATCAAATTCTGAAGTTTTTCTTGGCAAGGACTATGGCAGAGCTCAGGATTACAGTGAACATGTTGCTGCACAAATTGATGAAGAAATTAAGAAAATTATTGACGATGCATACATTCGATGCACAAAACTTTTGGAAGACAATATGGATAAATTGAAAGTTGTTGCAGAAGAATTGCTGGAAAAAGAAACTATCGACGCTAAGCGTTTTGAAGAACTTTTTACAGGCAAGGCTTTTGAAGAAACGGAAGAAAAATCTGAAGTGACGACAGAAGAATAACATGAATAGAAAAAGATATTGAGGCAAAAATAATACCGCAATATCTTTTTTTAAAAAAAATTTCAAAAAAGTGTTGACAAATGATTTTTTTTGTTATATAATAAATCTCGTCGCCAAGTGCGACTGGCATATGGCGGCATAGCTCAGCTGGCTAGAGCAAACGGTTCATACCCGTTAGGTCAGTGGTTCAAATCCACTTGCCGCTACCAGTTGCGGCCCGTTGGTCAAGCGGTTAAGACACCGCCCTTTCACGGCGGAAACACGAGTTCGATTCTCGTACGGGTCACCATTTTGGGAGCATAGCTCAGCTGGGAGAGCATCTGCCTTACAAGCAGAGGGTCATAGGTTCGATCCCTATTGTTCCCACCAAAAAGACATCTTTCTTACGAAGGGTGTCTTTTTTGCTATTAAATAGTATTTTCATAGATTTGCAAGTGACAAGTTTGGAGGCCTTAATATGGCAAGATATGGGGTAAATATGACAGAAGGGTCTGTTATAAAAAATCATTTGAGATTTGCTCTGCCGCTTATGGCAACAAGTATACTTCAATTATTTTACAATGCAGCCGACCAGATAGTTGTAGGTAGGTTTACAGGTTCTCATGCATTGGCAGCAATAGGGGCTACAAGCTCACTTAATTTATTAATTATTAATTTGTTTATGGGGCTTTCTGTAGGCGCGGGTATAGTAATTTCTCGAAAATATGGTGCAAGGGATATGCTTGGTCTTAACAAAACCTCCCATTCTGCAGTGGGGATAAGTTTTATTATGGGTATAGTATCTATGATTTTAGGTATTGTGTTTTGCAGACCATTGCTTTTGATTTTAGGTACTCCCGATAGTGTAATAGAGCTTTCTGTTTTGTATATGAGAATATTATTTGCAGGAGCACCTTTTGTAATGGTATATAATTTTGGTGCGTCAATACTAAGGTCTGTAGGTGATACAAAAAGACCGCTGTACATATTATCTGCCACAGGTGTTGTAAATGTTATTTTGAACCTTATTTTAGTTATTGTATTTCACATGGGGGTTGCAGGTGTTGCAATAGCAACAATTACTGCAAATTTTCTTTCGGCATCTGCAATTTTATATGTTCTTTGTAATTCGGATGCACCTTATCAAATCCATTTAAAAAAGTTAAAGATATGTAAGGAAGATGCGGTTGATTTTATAAAAATAGGTTTGCCAGCAGGGTTACAAAGTGTTATGTACAATTTTTCAAATGCGGTTTTACAGTCATCAGTAAATTCATTTGGCACGGTTTATATGGCATCTAATACGGCAACTGGTAGCCTGGAAGCATTTTTGTACGTTTCTACAAACGCTTTTTATCAATCTACAATGACATCCGTAGGACAAAATTATGGAGCAAAAAACGAAAAGAGAATATACAAAACATTATGGACGGGAATTTTGTGTACATCTATAACGGCTGCGGTTGTAAGTGCATTTTTGTTGATTTTTTCACGCCAGTTACTTGGGGTATATATTACAGATTCTTACGAGGCAATAGAAATAGGTGTTATAAAAATGTATATAACAACAACTCCATACTTTCTTTTGGGTATAATGGAACAGTTTGGAGGTTTGCTCAATGGGCTTGGAAAGGCTTCGGTTTCTGCCTTGAATGCTTTTTTTGGCACTTGTATTTTCAGATTATTCTGGGCCTTGGCTGTATTGCCTGTGTTTTGGAATTTTTACTTATTAAATGCGGTTTATCCGCTTTCATGGTTGTTGACTATTTTTATACATATTGTGACATTTTTAATTATAAGAAAAAAAGCTTTTTCGTGTATGTATAACCAGTAGTATAATAATCATCTATATGCTTGTAAAGAGGTAGTTTTATGAAAAGAATAGGTATTTTGTTTTTGATTGTTTGTGTGGTTTTGATTACAGCAGTAGTTGTAGATATGCACGAAACTGAAAAAACACAATTTGTTTTAAATACTGTGTCTTCTATAAAGGTTGATGGATACAACGAAGATATTGTGAACAAGGCTTTTGAACGTATTTTTGAAGTTGAAAAGCATATGTCCTCCCATACTGATACATCAGACCTTTTTACAGGCACACTTAACCTTGATACATCTTATGTAATACATAAGGCTCTTGGTTATGGGGAAGTTTCAAAAGGGTTGTTTGATATTTCTATAAAGCCTGTTGCGCAACTTTGGGATATAAACGGAGATAATCCGAAGGTTCCTGATAATGAAAATTTGCAAAATGCACTTTCTTTGGTTGATTATAGAAAGGTAACGGTTAATGACGGAAAGCTTGTTATGCCACAGGGAATGGCAATAGAGCTTGGCGGTATTGCCAAGGGATATGCAGCCGACGAAGCCGCAAGAATATTGCGTGAAGGCGGTGTAGTGGACGGAATTGTAGACCTTGGAGGAAACATTGTTGCATTAGGTGTAAAAAATGTGGGAATAAGAAATCCGTTATCTGAAAATAACGGCGATTATTTTGGAGTACTGACAATTACGGATTGTGCTGTTGCAACCTCAGGGGGATATGAAAGATATTTTGAACAAGATGGAAAAAAATATCACCATATTTTCGACCCGTCCACGGGGTATCCTGCGGAAACGGATGTTTTAAGTGCATCTGTAATCTGCAAAAAAGCAATAGATGCAGACTGTTGGTCTACAATTTTATTTTCTTCCGGCATTGATAAGGCAAAGGAATATATAAATCAATATAGTCTTGATGCTGTTTTGGTAGATGTTAACAACAATGTATACGTTTTTGGAAATGTGGATTTTGAAAATACATCTGAGTTTAATGTTGTAAAATAAAAGGGAGGTTTTTTTTGGTTCTTTTTCCTTTATCTGATTGTTGAATTGGTTTACATAATGTGTTATAATTTTTGTGAAATTAACATTTATACGGAAAGGGGAAAAAGATGGGCAAAAAACTTTTGGCTGTTATATTTGCCGTGATTGTTTTATGCACAACAGCTGTATTTACAGTTTACGGAGATAACAGTATGCCAATCAGTATTTATGTTAATGAGAAGGAGATTAGCACAGACTCGGGGTCCTTTATAAAGGATGGTACAACATATATTCCCGTTCGTGCAATATGTAATGCTTTGGGAGTTACAGACATAGAGTGGGATAACTCTGCAAAAAAAGCAACAATAAGAGGTTATAGCAAGCTTGAGTTTTATATAGGCAAAAATTATGCCTATGTTAATGGAGAAAGAAAAGAAATGCCCCAGGCGGCAATAATTAAAAACGGAAGAACAATGATACCTTTACGTTTTTTTGCGGAAAATTCGGATGCTGATGTAGAATGGGACAAGATTCTTTATGCAGTTAAAATTTCAAAGGATGGGGTTAGTGTACCTGTAAAATATCGGGCAAACAACTATTCCTATGATGATGTTTTGTGGCTTTCGAGAATTGTCCATGCAGAAAGTCAGGGTGAACCCGTAATGGGGCAGATTGGTGTTGCAAATGTGGTTTTGAACCGTCTTAAAAGTGCCGATTATCCAAATACAATGTATGGAGTGATTTTTGACCGAAACCATGGTGTGCAGTTTCA
>JAZSRE010000164.1:0-3031 GCA_045538345.1 Clostridia bacterium | reverse complement strand
CTGACCTTCAGCAACAGTATCTCCAACCTTAACATTCATTTTTAGAACAGTACCGGGCATAGGTGATTCAATTTTAACTGAACCTGCAGTTCCTGTAGCTTTTGGTGTTGCAACAGGAGCAGCCTGTGGTGCTGGCGCCGAAACAACAGGTGCAGGTGTTGTAATAGCTACACCATCTCTTATTTCTTCTACTTCCACATCGTAAGATTTACCATTTACATTTATAACAAATTTTCTCATTTCAAAATTCCTCCAAAATTAAAAATTATTTATTGCATCATTTCTTGATGCGTTAGCCCATACATTGTTTTTTGTATCAATGCGTTTAAACGATTTTATTCTCAAATTATATGTTGATGTATTAAGTGAAGCGGCAACTGCAGCTGTTAAAATTGCAACCAATTCACCTTCATCTGTTTGTTCAGCTTCTATAACTGTTTCAGTTTCAGTTTTTTCAACAGGTTTTTGTGCTTCTTTTACAACTGTTTTTTTTCTTTTTGGTGTTACTGCAAAATGCATTATTTCAACAACACCCCAAAGAACAGCCAAAACAACAAATACCATCACATAGCCGATTATGGCAATCGGCAAGCCCTGACCTAATTTATCTATCAATGACATAAAATCACATCCTTATCAATTAAAGTGGCATATTGATATGCTTTTTAGCAACAGAGCTTACTCTTTTTGTAGAAAGCATTTCAAGTGCACTGATAAGGCGAGGTCTTGTGCTGTCAGGCTCAATAACATCGTCTATATAACCTTTTGATGCAGCAGTATACGGAGCAGCTACAACGTTTCTGTATTCATCTATTTTTTGTTTTCTGCATTCAACAGGATTTGCTGACGCAGCAATTTCATCATTATACATAATGTTTGCAGCACCTTCAGGAGCCATAATTGCAATTTCAGCAGTAGGATATGCAAATACCATATCAGCACCGCAAACTTTTGAACCCATCGCAAGGTATGCGCTACCGTAAGCTTTACGAACAACAACTGTTACCTTAGGAACAGTAACACTTGCATAAGTAGCCAAAAGTGTTGCCAAAGCATCTGCAAGGCCATTATTTTCCTGACATTTACATGCAGCAAAACCACCGCAATCAACAAATGTAGCAACAGGAATGTTGAATGAATCACAGAAATTAATAAATTTAGATGCCTTTTTAGCAGCAGTAATACAAATATCACCATTGTATTCGGCTGAATTGTTAGCAACAACTCCAACTGTCATACCATTAAGTTTAACAAAGCCAACAACCATGTTTTTTGAATAATCTTTTGCTACTTCATAAAACTCTACGTTATCAGCAACTTCTTTGATTATATTTTTAATATCAAAACCTTCACCATTGTCAGAAATCATATTAATAATATTTTCAGAAAGTCTGTTAATATCATCAGTTGGGATTACAACCGGAGTACCTTCAAGGTTATTTGAAGGAAGGAACTCAAGAAGCTTCTTTACATTTGCAAAACAATCCTCTTCTGTTTCGTAAACAAAATCTGCCGTACCATTTTTAGCACAAGCCTTTGCTGAACCAACTTCATCAGATGTACAAGTTTCACCGGAAACACCTGTAATAACAGACGGACTATTGATGTACATATTAGAATTCTTCTCAGACATAAATACAAAGTCTGAAATTGATGGTGTATAAACTGCACCGCCTGCACAGTCGCCAAGAACAACTGATATTTGTGGAACTAAACCTGAAAGTTCAGTATTTTTTGAATATATTTCACCAATTGCTGCCAAAGCATCAATACCTTCAGCAATTTTTGCACCCTTTGAATCAAGAATACTTACAACAGGAGCACCCATTTTTGCGGCCATATCTAAAGTATATGTAATTTTCTTAGCATTTGCACCGCCCAAAGCACCACCAATTGCACTGTAATCCTGTGAATATGCATACACAAGCCTGTCATTGACAGTACCGTAACCGGAAACTACACCTTCTGCAGCAGCATCCCCCGTTACAAATGCATTAATTTCAACAAAACTTCCTTCATCAAATAAAAGATTTATTCGTTCTCTTGCAGAATTTTTGCCATTTGCACTTTCGCACGCACCTTCAATCAAAGTACGCTTTGACTGTAATTCTGCAAGCTTATCCATATTGTTCATAAGTCTACCTCCATTATATATTTAACCCTATAAATTATACAACATAAAACAAATTTCTTCAATGGCTTTTTTTAATAATTTTTCATTTTTTGATAGTTTTTTTGTAATATTATATACAAATTTACAAGGATTTTAGATAATTTATTTCTGCCATGCCAAGATGACGCCACCTTCCAAGCGGAATATTTCCAATAACTAAGTTACCGATAGCAATTCTTTTTAGATTAACAACCTCATAACCTATGGCCTGAAACATCTTCCTTACTTGTCGATTTCTTCCTTCTGATATAGAAATCTCAACAATATTATCTTTTAACCAGTTAACTTTTGGTTGTTGAGTTTTTTTGCCATCTACTACAACACCTTTTTTAAGACGTTCTATATCCCTGGGATGCGGAACATCATTAAGGGTAGCTACATATGTTTTATAAACCGCGTGTTTTGGATGTGTTAGCTTATAGGTCAAATCACCATCATTAGTCAAAATAAGTAAACCTTCTGTATCATAATCAAGTCTGCCAACGGGATACACTCGTGTATGAATTTCATCTTCAATAAGATTTATAACAGTTGGGCGATTAAATTCGTCGGAAGCTGATGTAATATATCCAACAGGTTTATTCATGGCAATATAAAGTTTTTTGGATACTTTTTTTACAATTTCTCCATTAACAGAAATTTCATCTGCATCCGTTACTTTTGTGCCTAGTTCGGTAACTGTTATGCCATTCACTTTAACGTTGCCGCTTGCTATAATTTCTTCACATTTTCTTCTTGAAGCAACACCGCAATCTGCCATATATTTTTGCAAACGGATTTCTTCCAAACAAATACCTCCCATTATAATTTTATACTAGAATATTTTATCATATTTATTATAATATGTCAATTAAAAAA
>JAZSRE010000111.1:0-6826 GCA_045538345.1 Clostridia bacterium | reverse complement strand
GTTGTTCTGACCGCCAACCCCGCAAACGTCGGTGTTATTGAAGGCTTTATGTTCACCGGGAAAGCAGGAGGGACAGCTCGAGCTACTATTACTGCAACACTGGCAGTCAATCCTCAAGTTGCTGGCAGTGTTACCGTAAATCTGTACAAGCAGGGGGAAAACGCATAAGACCAATGCTTGCTTACGCAGTATGTGAAATGTTGGGCGGTAATCAAAACAACGTAAAACATTATGCCTGTGCCGTTGAATTTATACACACATATTCTCTTATACACGATGATTTACCCTGTATGGACAATGATGATTTACGTCGCGGAATGCCTACCAACCACAAAAAATACGGTGAGGCAATAGCACTTCTTGCGGGAGATTCTCTTCTTACATACGCTTTTGAATGTGCATCATTATCCCCAAACAATCCGCTTACTACCATAAAGGCAATAAATGCAATTTCAAGAGCATCTGGCATAAGCGGTATGATTGGCGGTCAGGTTATAGATATTGCCGGTGCAAAAAATTATGATGAGTTAAAAACTATTCATAAAATGAAAACAGGTGCACTTATAAGGCTATCTGCATACTTAGGTGCAATATCTGCCGATTGTAATGAATTACAATTAAAAGCAATTGACGAATTTGCCGATAATCTTGGTATAGCATTCCAGATAAAAGATGATATTTTAGATGTTGAAAGTACAACAGAAGAACTTGGAAAACCTGTTGGAAGCGATGACAAACGCGACCTTACAACCTATGCAACTTTATTTGGCATTGAGGGTGCTAAGGAAAAACTTGCACTACACACAGACCTTGCAAAAAAATCACTAAGCATATTTGGTGAAAAAGCAGAGTTTTTATTATGGTTGGCAGATATGTTACTTTCCAGAAAAAACTAACGAAAAGAGGATAAATAATCCGTGAGCATATTAGAAAAAATCAATTCCCCTGAGGATGTCAAAAAACTTGACAATGATAAACTTAATATACTTGCTGAGGAAATCAGAGATTTTCTTATAGAAAACGTATCTAAAACCGGCGGGCATCTTGCATCCAGTTTGGGTGTTGTTGAACTTACTCTTGCACTGCACAAGGTTTTTAATTCCCCAACTGATAAAATTGTGTGGGATGTAGGGCATCAGGCTTACGTACACAAAATAATCACAGGCAGAAAAGACAAGTTTGATACCTTAAGACAATTTGGCGGACTAAGTGGGTTTCCTCGTGGTGGAGAAAGCAAGCATGATGCATTTGATGCAGGGCATGCTAGTAATTCCATTTCTGCTGCATTAGGATACGCCTGTGCAAGAGACATAAATAAAGAAAAACACAATGTAATTGCTGTAATAGGAGACGGCGCAATGAGCGGCGGACTTGCCTTTGAAGGCATAAACAACGCATCAAGGCTTAAAACCAACTTTATTGTTATACTAAATAACAATGAAATGTCTATTTCACAAAATGTAGGCGGTATGTCTCGTTATCTTAATAAACTACGTACAAACCCCAAATATGTAAAAACAAAAGGTGAAGTATCCTCTACCATCAATAAAATACCGATTATAGGCAAATGGTTATATAATAGTATAAGTACAACCAAATCACTTTTTAGAAGTTTGCTTATAAAATCACCTGTTTTTGACGAACTTGGATTTATTTGCATTGGTCCTGTTGACGGACACAACATTGAAGAATTAACTGAAGTTTTTGAACGTGTAAAGTCAATTAAAGGTCCTGTTATGATACACACTTATACTAAAAAAGGAAAAGGTTATTTGCCAGCGGAAAAAAATCCAAGCAAATTCCACGGTATAGGTAAGTTTGACCCTAAAAATGGTGAAGTAATTAAAAAAACAGGCAACAGTATATCTCCATCAAAAATATTTGGTGAAAAATTAGTTAAACTTGCAAAAGATAACGACAAAATTGTTGCTATAACTGCCGCCATGCCCGACGGAACAGGACTTACCGATTTTTCTAAAGTTTACCCGGAAAGATTTTACGACGTAGGTATTGCCGAAGGACATGCCGTAACCTTTGCGGGAGGTCTGTCAAAAGGTGGCGTAACACCTGTTGTGGCTATTTATTCAACTTTTTTACAAAGGGCCTATGACAATATATATCACGACCTTATACTTCAAAAAGCCCATGCAGTAATAGCTATAGACCGTGCAGGACTTGTGGGTGAAGATGGCGAAACGCATCATGGTATTTATGATTTATCATACCTTACTGCTTTACCTGATATATCTGTTCTTGCCCCCGCTTCTTCCTCCCAGCTAGAACAAATGCTCGAATATGCAACTAATGTACACAAGGGAGTTATAGCAATAAGATATCCCAAAATTTTTTATAACGATTGTAAAACCAACAACCACTTTGAATACGGAAAAGCATCTGTTGAACTAACAGGAAGTGATATAACTGTTATTACAGAGGGAAGTATGCTTGAACAGGCATTAGAGGCTGCAAAAATTTCAAAGTACAGCGTTGAAGTTATTGACATAAGAACAATTAAGCCTATTGATGCTCAAAGTATAATAAATTCATTTAAAAAAACAGGCAAAGTTATTACAGTTGAAGACAATACTGTATGTGGCGGACTTGGAACAATTGTTGAAGATGTTCTTGGGACAAAAGTTACCAAGCTTGGCTACAAAGATAAAATTATTACCCACGGCGACCTAAAAACACTTTATAAAGAAAACGGCGTGGATGCACAGTCTATTGCAGATGAAATTGAAAGGATGTGCAACATTTGAAAGAAAGATTAGACATATACCTTACAGAAAACGGTTATGCAGAAAGCCGTGAAAAAGCAAAGAGCATAATTATGGAAGGTATTGTATACATAAACAACCAAAAAGCAACAAAAGCCGGTGATACGGTAAGTGAAACTGATACAGTTGAAGTACGAGGTAACACACTAAAATATGTAAGCCGAGGCGGACTTAAGCTTGAAAAAGCAATGACAAGCTTCAACCTTAACCTTGATGGAAAAACATGTATGGATGTTGGTGCTTCAACAGGTGGTTTTACCGATTGTATGCTTCAAAACGGTGCAAGCAAAGTATACTGTGTTGACGTAGGCTACGGACAACTTGCATGGAAACTTCGTCAGGATGAACGTGTTAAAAATATGGAACGCACAAATATAAGATATGTAACCGAAAATGACATTGAAGAAAAACTGGACTTTGCCTCAATTGACGTAGCGTTTATTTCACTTAAGCTTGTATTACCTGTTGTGTATAATCTTTTAAAAGACGAAGGTGAAGTTGTTGCACTTATAAAACCTCAATTTGAAGCAGGCAGAGACAAGGTTGGTAAAAAAGGTGTTGTGCGTGATAAAAATGTCCATATAGAAGTTATTGAAAACGTGCTTGAATTTACAAGAAGCTTTGGTTTTAAAGTTTCAGAGGTTACCTACTCTCCAATAAAAGGACCTGAAGGTAACATTGAATATTTAATGCACATAAGTAAAACGGGCGAAGATAACACAATAAACATAAATGAAATAGTGGAAAATTCTCATACTTTATAAAGGAGAATTATTATGAAAAAAATTGCAATAATCCCAAATATACTAAGGGATAAAGATTATAATGGCACTAAAGAAATAATACAACTTATAAAACAAAAAAACATTATGGTTGTTGCAGATAAAAGTTTGGAAAAACACAACCTTGATGTGGATTATGTAGACATAGGCACATATACAGATATTGACATGGTTGTAATTATTGGTGGCGATGGTACAATACTATCATACGGCAAAAATTATATTAATACAGACATTCCGATTTTAGGTATTAACTATGGACACACAGGCTTCCTTACAGAACTTGAAAAAGGAGACCTAAAAGGACTTGAAAGTATCATTTCAGGCAACTACTCTGTGGAGAAAAGACCAATAATTGAAGTTGAACATCTTGGCAGAAAATACTATACTATAAATGAAGTTGCAATACACAGAGGTATTTCTCCAAAAATGCTTGATATTGACATCATTATAGACAAGGTAACTATGAATCAATACAAAGCAGATGGTATCATTGTTGCTACCTCCTCCGGCTCTACTGCATATTCTCTTTCGTCAGGCGGACCAATAATAGACCCATCCTTAAATGCTTTTGTTGTAACACCTGTTTGCCCTCGTAATGGTAATATACGAAGTGTAGTTGTTCTAAACGATGCTGAAATTATGATAAAATTAAACGATTCTGATATGCACACTTTTTCCGTAGACGGTAACCTTATTGCCGAAATCAAAGGTGATGATGAAATTGTTATACGAAAAGGCGGTTATTTTAACACTGTAATACGAAGCGAAAATTCATTTTACAAAAAACTTAAAACTAAAATATTTGAAAAGGATTTTTAATTATGTATACAAAAAAACAACGTCATTCTAAAATACTTGAACTTATAAAAACAGAATCTATCGAAAGACAGGAAGACCTTGCAAAAAAGCTTAACAACCTTGGCTATGTGGTTACTCAGGCTACAGTTTCAAGAGATATAAGGGATTTGAACCTTATAAAACAATCAATAGCAGGTGTAATAAAATATGTGCTTCCCGAAGAAGTTGCACCGGATAACACTTTAAAGCTTATTGACATTTTCAACAACAGTGTTATTTCTGTTGAATGTGCCCAAAACCTATTGGTTATAAAGACATTAAGCGGTACTGCACATGCTGCAGCTTCCGCAATAGACGCTATGCCAAATAAAATGATTTTAGGTACAATAGCAGGTGATGACACAATATTGGTAATTGTTAAAACTTCGGAGGATGCTCTGTCAGTTAAGGAAGACATTACCCATCTTATTAAATAAAAGGATGTATAAATATGCTTGAACGACTTCACATAAAAAACGTTGCCGTAATTGATGAGGCAGAAATAGAATTCAATAAGGGTTTTAACGTACTTACAGGCGAAACAGGTGCAGGTAAGTCTATTATTATTGACTCTATTAATATGGTTTTAGGTGAACGCACAAGCAAATCAATTATAAGAAACGGCGAAAAAAAAGCCGTTGTTGAAGCTCTTTTTAACATTGATAATCCAACCATTTTAAAACAGCTTGATGATATGGGTATTGAAGTTGAAGATGGTGTAATTGTGTTGTACCGCGACCTTAATACAGATGGCAAAAGTCTATGCAAAATAAACGGTTCGATGACAACTGCATCAGGAATCAGGGAAATAGCAAATATGCTTATTAACATACATGGTCAACAGGATAATCAGACCTTACTGACCCCTTCTTCCCACATTAGTTTTTTAAATAACTATGCAAACTTAAATGAAAAACTTTATGAATATAAAAACTCATTTAACAATGTAAATGAAATTAATGAAAAAATCAATTCGCTACAGTTTGACGAAAGAGAAAAGGAAAGACAAACTGACCTATATTCGTTCCAGATAAAAGAAATAGACGACGCAAAGCTTGTATCTGGTGAAGACGAAGCTTTACTTGAACGCAGAAAATTCATAAGCGGAATAAATAAAATATCTGAAACACTTAACCTTTCTTACGAAACACTGTACAACTGCGAACGCAACAGTTATGAAACTCTTTCTTCCGTTGCAGGTAGTTTTGTATCAATTACAGAATATGACCAAAGATTAAATGAAATTTACGAAAGACTAAACAGCCTACAAATAGAACTTGAAGATGTAATATATCAAATAAGAGATTATCGCGATGAAATGGATTTTGACGAAAATGAAGCAAATGAAATTGAAGCACGTCTTGACCTTATAAACACATTAAAAAGGAAATACGGTAATACTATTGAAGAAATAATAGATTATCGAAATGATATTGAAGATAAGCTAAATAAAATAATTAAAAGTGATGAAGAGATTGAAACACTAAAAAAAGAACTGTCCAAAGCAATATTAAAAAGAAACACACTTGCTGATGAAATATCTTCAATACGTAAAAAATACGCAACAGAATTAAGCGAAAAAATATGCAAAGAACTATCTGACCTTGATATGTCAAAAGTGAAATTTGATGTAAATATAAAAGAATGTGAATATAATAAAAACGGTTGCGATAATGTAGAATTTTTAATTTCCGTAAATGCAGGTGAACCACTAAAGCCTCTTTCTAAAATTGCATCAGGCGGTGAAATGTCTAGAATTATGCTTGCAATAAAATCAATATTTGCTGATTCTGACCCTATTGACACACTTATATTTGACGAAATTGACACCGGTGTAAGCGGACGTGCAGCACAAAAAATTGCTGAAAAAATCAATAAAATATCTGCAAATAAGCAAATTTTATGTATTACACATCTTGCTCAAATTGCAGCTATGGCAAACACACATTTTCTTATTGAAAAAAATATTGAAGATGAACACACATACACCAAAGTCAATGTTCTTGATGAAAACTCCAGAAAAAATGAACTTGCACGAATTATCGGAGGCGCCCAAATTACAGATATAACCATAGAGGCTGCATCCGAAATGTTAAAAATGGCAAACACTATAAAAGGTTGTGATTAATTGAATAAAACAGGAATTGTAGAAAAAAAGGAAGGCTCAACTGTTACAGTCCGCATTAAACGTGATTCTTCCTGCGGAGAAAATTGTACAATGTGTAATGCCTGCCCCGGTAAAAATATGACCATTACCATAAATACAGATTTACACCTATCTACAGGTGATACTGTAAAACTTGAAACAAACACAAGTTACATTTTGTTATCTGCTTTTTGTGTGTACATTGTTCCATTAATACTTTTAATTGTGGGCTATGCAATATCAACCATATATATTGGTCTTATATTTATGGTTATTTCTTT
>JAZSRE010000033.1:0-4377 GCA_045538345.1 Clostridia bacterium | reverse complement strand
GTTTTTACAGTTTGTCCGTTAAGCAAATCTTTCCCAAAAGCAAAATGCCCAACAACGCAAGCTTTAGTCTTTTTCATAAAATCACCAATTATAATTTGTATACTCCTGGCAAATTGCAGATGTTTCTTGTATCAAGAACAACTTTGCCTGCAAGTTTGTCCATATTTTCTTTAATTTCGTTGTGCCCTACCATAATTACAACAAGGTCAACATCATTTAAAAATGCATCAAAGTCGTGATACTGATTTTTTACAATATCTTCTGTCATAAAAGGATCATAAACCTTAAGAGGCTCTGCAAGATGTCTTTCCTGACTTTCCAGAAGCTGAAGAGTAGGAGATTCTCTGCAGTCATCCACATTTTCCTTATATGTAAGACCATAAAGACCTACGCGTTTAACATCAGTTATGTTATTTTCCTTCATAATATCATAAATGCGTTGCAAAACAAAATCAGGCATACCATCATTTGTCTTCATCGATTCATCAATTACCTTCGCAAGGCTCGGATAGTCACCAACCAAAAACCATGGGTCAACACTTATGCAATGCCCACCAACACCTGGACCCGGCTGCAATATATTAACACGAGGATGCATATTACATATTTTTATAATTTCATAGACATCCATATTATCATGTCTGCAAATTTTAGCAAGCTCATTTGCAAAAGCAATATTAACTGCACGGAAAGTATTTTCAACAACCTTGGACATTTCTGCTGATTTTATGTCCGTAACAACAATTTCACCCTGACAGAATGTTGCATAATACTTTTTGATTTCCTCGCCTATTGCACGGTCATCTGCACCGATTGTACGATTATTGTGCAAAAGTTCGTAAATCATATTACCTGGTATAATTCTTTCCGGAGCGTGTACAAGGTTAATATCCTTGCCGATAACATAGCCGTTTTCTTCTATTACGGGTCTTATATACTTATCAATTGTGCCGGGAGAAACAGTAGATTCAATAACAACTATTGCCCCCTTTTCGCAAACCTTCATAATTTCCTTAATTGCGGAAATTACATAGACCGCATCAATTCGTTTTGTAAATTTATCATAAGGAGTAGGAACTGATATTATATACTTATCTGTTTTCTGATATTCTGTTGTGAATTTAACGCCCTTTTCAACAGCCTTTTTGAATAAATCATCAAGACCATCTTCTTTAAAAGTAGTTTTACCTGCATTAAGAGTATTTACAAGCTCCTTATTATAGTCTGTACCTACAATTTCAACACCATGTGCCGCCATCATAAGAGCAGTTGGCAAGCCGATATACCCAAGTCCAATAACATTAATCATATTTATTTCTCCTTTTTATAAATTTCTTTAGTATTTTCAATTACTTTCATATAGTCTGCTGCCAATTTAGGAATATCAAAATCCTCTGCAGCCCTACGGGCATTTGCACATAGGGTATTATATTCTTCCAAAGACATATTTTTAACTTGTTTTATCGCATCTGCAACATTTTGAGCCGTACATTCTGCTACAGACAAGCCACAATTATATTTTTCCAAAATATCGTAACCCATTTTTACATTTGAAATAACCGGCTTTGCACTTGCAAGATATTCAAACAATTTGTTCGAACTGTTACCTCTTGACCAGTTATAATTTTTTGCCGTGTAATTAAGAATATTAACAGATGACTTATTTAAAATACCGGGAACATATTTTGAATCAACATATCCCATAAGTTTTACATTGGTTATATTTTCATCATCAATTCTCTTTTTAATATCTTCTACACAACTGCCTGCACCATATATTAAAATAACAGTATCATCATCCAATAGTTTCGCAACATCTAAAAGCATCTCAACATTATTTACAGGACGTATTGTACCGCAATATGTTACGATAAACTTGCCTTCAAATTCATTTTCTGCATCCTTTTGTTCCGCAAGTTGTGCATCAAATGTTTCAATATCAACACCGTTGTTTATGTAATTACATTTTGTAAGCGGTATCTTGCCACCATTATCAATATCCCATTTGTGTTCACTTATGTATGTGTAATCCCCTTCCTTTAAGAAAACAAGAGAATTACATTTTTCATATATCCATCTTTCGCCACGGAGAAGTATCTTGCCAACCAAACTTGTTTCTTTAAGTCTTCCCCCAAAGAAGAATACTTCCGGCCAAAAATCTCGTACTTCACATATACAAGGTACTTTATATTTTTTTGCAAGCTTTATGCCTGCCATCATAGTAAAAGGATGTGGGCTTGATGCCACAATAACATCAGGCTTTCCATTAGTTTTTGCATATGCTTTTGCACTTTTTATTACTCCGAAATAAAACTCAGCCATATTAACAACACGTTTCATTCCGGAATTACTGTAACCGCAGGTTTTTACAAAAACAGTGTTTACACCATCATAATTTTCAACTATATATTTCGATTTGTCCTCTATCATATTTTTGTCATCATAATGAAGATATGAGGATGAAAATACAGTCATTTCATTTCCTTTTTCTATAAAATACTTGCCAAATTCGAACGGTCTGTGCAACCCGGGAATCGAATACGGAGTTGCATAATGATGCATATACCAGATATTCATAATCAATATCCACCTTTACATAAGTTTATTTTTCCAAAGCAAGCTTTACTATTTTATCAACAAGCTGTGGAAATTCTATTCCAAGATATCTTGCAGAATCGGGCACAAGGCTTGTTGCCGTCATACCCGGAATTGTATTTATTTCTATAACATAAGGGTCGTTATTTTCGTCAACTATAAAATCTATTCTTGATACTCCGCGACAGCCTGTTTTTTCGTAAGCTTCTTTTGCAAACTTATTAACCTTTTCTGCAGCCTCGGCACTTATGCGTGCAGGGATAATATGTTCACTCATACCCGGAGTATATTTTGATTCAAAATCATAAAATTCACATACCGGAACAATTTCGATAATGGGAAAAACCTCGGGATTTTCGTTGCCCACAACAGGCACCGAAATTTCAACACCCGAAACAAACTGTTCCGCAAGCATAATGTCACCATATTTAAAAACTTCTTCTATTGCCTCTGCAACAGATGTCTCATCACGTACAATAACCACACCAATACTTGAACCCTGACATGGTGATTTTAACACAACCGGTAAACCAAGCTCGGAAATAAGTTCTTTTTTTATTTTTTCAACATCATTACATTCTGACTTTGTATATTCAAGTGATTTTGGTGTAGGAATACCGCTTTGTACCAAAACCTTTTTAGTAAGTGCCTTATCCATACAAATTGCACTTGCGGAAACTCCGGGACCTGTGTATGGAATACCCATCCATTCAAGCATACCCTGGATGCATCCGTCCTCGCCATATTTGCCGTGCAATGCAAGGTAAACAACATCGGGTTTTATTCTTGCAATTTCCGACACATTATTCTGATTTATATCAAGAGTTTCAACCTCATACCCCGCTTCACCCAATGCTTTTGCAACGGCGGTACCGCTTTTTAAAGATATTTCTCTTTCAGTGGAAATACCCCCCATAAGCACCAATACTTTTTCTTTATTCATTGAATCTACCTCTATATAAATTTATTTTGCGACCTTCTCTTTTTCTTCCTCTTCCTTTTTCAAAACTGCAAAAACAGTCATAAACATAAGCTTGATGTCATAAAAGAAGCCGAACTTTTCAAGATATTCCAGATTATATTTCATTTTATCAGGAAGTATTTGATTTATATATGTATCATCAGTATCCTCCGAAACGGATAGTAGCTTTTCTTCATCCTTATACTTTATACTTGCAAGAGATGTAACTCCAGCCGGCATAAGAAGAGTTGCATACATTTCATCTGTGTATGGGTCCACATACTTTTTAACCTCAGGTCGTGTACCAACAAAGCTCATTGTGCCTCTGAAAATGTCAATTAGCTGACATATTTCATCAAGACGGCACTTTCTTATGAAACTACCAACCTTTGTTATACGGCTATCGTTGTTTACAGTTACCAAAGAACCTATTTTATCCGCATTTTCAACCATTGTACGGAATTTAAAAATCCTGAACTTCCTGCCAAACTGTGTTATTCTTTCCTGTCTGTAAAAAACAGGACCTTTAGAATCAATTTTTATTGCTATTGCAAGTACCAAAAAAACAGGTGATAAAATCACAAGCATAATCATTGACACAACAATATCAAAAATTCTTTTTGATACAAGTGAAAATGTTTTCTTTTTTAAAATATCATAATATTTTTTTACGTCTTCATTTTGAAAACATTCCGGCAATTCCGCATAAGGTTTCATTCGTATCCTCACTTCTCTAATTTCTTTGTATATATATCCTGGTTTTCTATTTGTTTTGTAAGTTCAAATCCCATTTTTTGATAAAACGCTACGGCACGACAATT
>JAZSRE010000073.1:0-8395 GCA_045538345.1 Clostridia bacterium | reverse complement strand
TCCAAAAACCTTATGAAAAAATACAATATACCTACTGCGGAATATGAGGTTTTTGAAAATCTTGATGATGCGGTTGAATACCTTAAAACTGCACCTATCCCTACAGTTATAAAGGCTGACGGGCTTGCACTTGGTAAGGGTGTTATAATTGCTGAAACACGTGAACAGGCAATTGAAGCTGTACACTCTATGATGGAGGATAAAATCTTTGGTGCAAGCGGTAGTCGTGTTGTAGTTGAAGAATTTTTGACAGGACCTGAGGTTTCTGTGCTTTCATTTACAGATGGAAAAACAGTAGTACCTATGGTTTCGTCAATGGACCATAAGCGTGCCCTTGACAATGATGAGGGGCTTAATACAGGGGGTATGGGAACAATAGCTCCAAACCCTTATTATACAGACGAAATTGCAAAGCAGTGTATGGAAACAATTTTCCTTCCAACAATAGACGCAATGAATAAAGAGGGCAGAACTTTTTCCGGTTGCCTGTACTTTGGACTTATGCTTACACCGAAAGGTCCAAAGGTTATTGAATATAACTGTCGTTTTGGTGACCCCGAAACTCAGGTTGTATTACCGCTTTTAAAGAGTGATTTGCTTGATATTATGATGCACATTTGGAATGGCACACTTTCTGAGGCAGAAGTTGAGTTTGATGATAAAAACGCGTGTTGTGTAATTATGGCATCTGAAGGTTATCCTCAAAGCTATGAAAAAGGCTTTGAAATAACAATGCCTGCCGACAAAAACATTTATGTTGCAGGTGCAACACTAAAGGATGGTAAGCTTTTGACAAATGGCGGACGTGTTCTTGGGGTAACAGAAATAGGAAATACACTTGAAGAGGCTATTGCAAAATCTTATGAAACAGTAAAAACAGTAAGTTTTGGAAATGCGTTTTACAGAAAAGATATTGGTAAAAAAGCTTTGAAGGCGTTGGAGGACTAATTTATGGTATACAGAGTTTATGTTGAAAAAAAGGCAGAGCTTGCGCATGAGGCAAACTCACTTAAAGCCGATTTAAAAGAACTTTTCCAAATTAAAGGTCTTGAAAATGTAAGACTTTTAAACAGATATGATGTTGAAAATATTGAAAAAGATTTGTTCGATTACTGCATTAAAACAGTATTTTCCGAACCTCAGCTTGATATTGCAACAAGTGAAATTGCTGATAAAGGCGACTACATATTTGCAGTGGAATATTTGCCGGGTCAGTTTGATGCCCGTGCTAATTCTGCTGCTGAATGTATTCAAATTATTTCTAAAAAAGAAAGACCTACAGTACGTACTGCGAGAGTATATATTTTAAATGGTAATCTTTCCGAGGAAGATATTGCCACAATAAAGAAATATGTTATCAACCCTGTTGAATCAAGAGAAGCTACTCTTGATACATTTGATACATTAAAGGTTGAGTATGAAATACCAACAGAAGTTGCAACACTTGATGGATTTTGTGCACTTGACAGAGATGGTCTTAAAAACTTTATGGACCAGCAGGGGCTTGCTATGGACCTTGATGATATTACTTTTTGTCAGCAGTACTTTGTTTCTGAAAAACGTGACCCTACTATTACAGAAATAAAGATGATAGATACATATTGGTCTGACCATTGTCGTCATACAACATTCCTTACAACTATTGATAATGTAGAGTTTGAAGATAAGCTTTTACAGAAAACTTATGAGGAATATATTGCGGTAAGAAAAGAACTTAACCGTACAAAGCCTATTAATCTTATGGATTTGGCTACTATAGCTACAAGATATTTAAAGACTAATGGCAAGATTCCAAAGCTTGATGAATCTGAAGAAATCAATGCATGTACAGTTAAAATAGACGTGGAAGTAGACGGTCAGGTGGAAAAATGGTTACTTCTTTTTAAAAACGAAACACACAACCATCCTACTGAAATAGAACCTTTCGGTGGTGCGGCTACTTGTATTGGTGGTGCTATCCGTGACCCCCTTTCAGGACGTAGTTATGTTTATGCAGCTATGCGTGTAACAGGTGCGGCGGATCCTTTAAAGCCTGTTTCTGAAACACTTGAAGGGAAATTGCCACAAAGAAAAATTGTTACAACTGCAGCTGCAGGTTATAGTTCATACGGTAACCAGATTGGTCTTGCAACAGGGCAGGTAGACGAGCTTTACCATGATGGTTATGTTGCAAAACGTATGGAAATTGGTGCTGTAATTGCGGCGGCTCCTGCTGAAAATGTACGCAGAGAACGTCCTGAAGATGGCGATAAAGTTATACTTTTAGGTGGTCGTACAGGTCGTGATGGTTGCGGCGGTGCAACAGGTTCTTCAAAGGCTCACAAGCTTGAATCTTTGGAAAGCTGTGGTGCTGAAGTACAAAAGGGTAATGCGCCTGAAGAAAGAAAGTTGCAAAGACTTTTCCGTAACCCTGAAGCTTCAAAACTTATTAAAAGATGTAACGACTTTGGTGCTGGCGGTGTATCAGTTGCTATTGGTGAGCTTGCAGACGGTCTTGAAATTGACCTTAACGCAGTACCTAAAAAATACGATGGTCTTGATGGTACAGAACTTGCTATAAGCGAATCTCAGGAACGTATGGCAGTTGTTGTAGAAACTAAAGATGTAGAACGTTTCTGCCAGCTTGCAAAGGAAGAGAACCTAGAGGCTACAATAGTTGCTACAGTTAAGGAAAAACCATACCTTGTAATGAACTGGAACGGCAAGAATATTGTTAATATTTCAAGAGAGTTTTTAAATTCCAACGGTGCTGAAAAGCATATTGAAATTGCAACCGCAAAACCACAGTGTTATAAAAAAGATACATCAGGTAACTTTACTGATGTTTATAAGGCTCTTGCAAGCGACCTTAATGTATGCTCAAAGAGAGGACTTTCTGAACGATTTGACTCTACAATTGGTGCAGGTACAGTACTTATGCCATTCGGTGGTAAGTACCAGAGGACACCTATTCAGGCTATGGTAAACAAGGTTTCAGTTGAAAAGAAATATACAAATACATGTTCACTTATGGCTTGGGGTTATAATCCATTTATTGCGGAAAAGAGCCCATACCACAGTGCATACCTTGCAGTTGTTGAATCTGTTTCAAAACTTATTGCGACAGGTGCAAGTTTCGATGAAGTTTACCTTACATTCCAGGAATATTTTGAAAAACCAATGGCTGATAAAAACCGTTGGGGCAAGCCTATGTCAGCACTTTTGGGTGCATTTAAGGCGCAGAAGGATTTGGGTATAGCATCTATAGGCGGTAAAGACTCTATGAGTGGTACATTTGAAAAAATTGATGTTCCACCCACATTGGTTTCATTTGCTGTTACAACAGACAATACAAAGAACATCATTTCACCCGAATTTAAGGGTGCAGGCCATAAGGTTGTAATTGTAAAGCCTGATTATGATGAAAACAACTTGCCTGTTGCATCATCATTGATTGAGCTTTACTGCACAGTTACAAAGCTTATGAGAGATAAAAAGGTTGCAGCAGCATACACACCAACATACGGTGGTGTTGCAGAAGCTGTTCTTAAAATGGCTATGGGTAACAAGATAGGTTTTACTTATGACAAAGATGTTTCAAATGATGAAATTTTTGGCTATAATTATGGTGCATTTGTGCTTGAACTTACTGAAAATGTAAAAATTGGAGATGTTTTGGGTTATACAACAGAGGAATATGCAATTTCACGCGGTGACGAAAAAATTTGTATGTGTGAACTTGAAAATCTATATGAAGATAAGCTAGAAAGCATATTTAAATGTAATATAAAGACAGAAGAAAAGCCTATTGAAAAATATGAATACAAGTGTATGAATGTTAATAAACCTGCAATAAAGGTTGCTAAACCAAAGGTGCTTATACCTGTATTCCCGGGTACTAACTGTGAATATGATTCTGCAAAGGCTTTTGAAAAAGCAGGTGCACAGGCAGATATATTTGTTATTAACAACTTGTCTGCAAGTTCATTTACAGAGTCTGTTAAAAACTTTGCTGAGAAGGTTTCAAAGTCACAGATTATTTTTGTTCCGGGTGGTTTCTCAGGTGGGGACGAACCTGATGGTTCAGGTAAGTTTATAACTGCATTTTTCCGTAATGCTGAAATTAAAGAAGCTGTAACAGACCTTCTCGATAACAGAGATGGGCTTATGGGTGGTATCTGCAACGGTTTCCAGGCACTTATAAAACTTGGCCTTGTACCTTATGGTAAGATTATTGATACAGACGAAAATTGTCCAACACTTACATTTAATACAATTTCTCGTCATCAGTCAAAGATTGTACGTACAAGAGTAGCTTCTGTTAAATCACCTTGGCTTGCAAATGCGAAGGTTGGAGATGTTGTAGCTGTGCCTATTTCACATGGTGAAGGAAGATTTATCGCAGATGAAAAGCTTATTGCAGAGCTTGGTAAAAATGGACAGATTCTTACACAGTACGTTGACCTTGATGGTAATCCCACATATGATATTCAGTATAATCCTAACGGTTCTTATGCTGCTATTGAGGGTATTACATCACCCGATGGAAGAGTATTTGGTAAGATGGGTCATTCCGAACGTATTGGAGACGACCTTTATAAGAATGTTGAAGGAAATTATGATTTAGGCTTATTTAAATCTGCGGTTGAATATTTTAAATAATACTTTATAACTAAAATAATAGGGAACTATCTTTATGGGATTGTTCCCTATTACTATATTTTAATAAGTTGAGAAATTTTAAATTTAAAAATTCACTTTACAAAACAACTGTTCTCAATGTATAATTAAATAAAGGGAGGTTTTAGTATGCCTGAGATATTAAGCCGTTTATCTTATTTTATGCAATTTGTAAGAATTATGGATATAATCGATATTTTAATAGTTGCATATTTTATATACAAAGGAATAACCCTGCTTCGCGAAACACGTGCAGCTACTCTTGTTAAGGGTATTGTAATTTTGATTGTTGCTATGCAGCTTAGTTCTTTGTTTAAGCTATACCTTGTAAACTACATATTGCGTAATGCTATGCAGGTTGGGTTTATCGCTCTTATAGTAATGTTTCAACCTGAAATGAGACGTGGTCTTGAAAAGGTTGGACGCAGTAAGTTTGGTAACTTGTTTTCTATTTATGGACCTGACCGAGAAGAAGAAGATTCAAAGACAATTATAGAAATTTGTCGTGCAATAGACAACCTTTCAAGCAACAGAGTGGGTGCTCTTATAATTATAGAGCGTAAAACTAAAATTGGTGATATTATAAGAACAGGGGTTAATTTAAATTCCGACATTACTGCAGAGTTGCTTGTTAATGTGTTTGTACCTAATACACCGTTGCATGATGGTGCGGTTGTAATTCGTGATAACAAAATTATTGCAGCAGCTTGCTTTTTACCACTTACACAGAACAGTGAACTTAACATAGAACTTGGTACACGTCATCGCGCAGCTATTGGAATTACTGAAACATCTGATTCAATTGCGCTTGTTGTTTCTGAGGAAACAGGCAAAATTTCACTTGCACTTGAAGGTACACTTACAAGAAACCTTACTGTTGAATCCTTGGAAAAAGCTTTGAAGAAAATATTTTCTCCCGAACCAAATACACTTAATGGTAAAAAGTTTAAAATCTGGAAGGGGTTGAAGAAATAATGAAAAAGCTTATGGAAAATGATATATTTTTGCGTGTCATTTCACTTTTTATTGCCCTTTTGTGCTGGATATACATTGTGCTTATAACCAACCCTGATATTGAAGTTAAAATTACAGGATTACCGGTTACATTGGCAGACCACCAGACTATAAAAAATGAAGGTTATGTTGTTTCAAACGATATTAATATGACTGTTGATATTAAAGTTAAGGGCACAAGGCAGAGACTTGCAAGCCTGGATAGAGAAAGTATATTTGCATATGTTGACCTTTCCGATTGTGTTGGTAAAAAGACTTACGAACTTCCAATTAACATTAAGCTTCCTTATGAGGATATAAAGCTTGTTAATAAAAGTGTACAAAAAGTTTCTGTTTCGGTAGATAACTATATTACAAGAGAATTTCCTGTTGACTTCGCTTACAAAGGAGAACTCAAGAATAAAAATTATTTTATAAAGGAAACAAAGCTTTTAGCTTCAAAGGTAAGCGTCTCGGGGCCTGAATCTATTATAAAAACTGTTGAAAGATCTACGGTTATAATTGATATTTCAGGTGCATCTGACGATATTTCAGGTTTTGCTCCGGTTGAATTTTACAATAGCAATAATGATAGGATTGTTTCTAAAAATATTGACGTTAAAACAAAGGACATTTCCTACAAAAGCGTTGTGTACCAAAAAAAGAATGTAGAGATTATTCCTGTTGTTAAAGACAGTGAAGCAGAAAAATACAAATTTACAATTACAGATCATCCAAAGGTTACCCTTGAGGGCCCGGCTTCGGATATTGATGCTATAAAAACTATTTCAACAGAGCCTTTTTATGTTAATGACAGTACTTTGCCTGATACATATTCAGCAAAGCTTATTGTTCCCGAAAAAGCAGTTGTTGAAGAACAAATAAACTATGTTACTGTGTTGGTGGAAAAAAATGATGATAACAGTTAACAACATTACAGTTCCTCTTGATATGTCCGAAGAGGAACTGCTTTTGCATGCAATTAAAAAAAGCGGACTTTCAAAAAAACAGGTTACAGGCTATCGTATTGAACGTCGTTCAGTTGATGCACGCAGAAAAAATGTTCAATTTAATTACAGTGTAAGTCTTTTTACAGGCAAGAGAGAAGAAAAAGAGGAAAAAACTATTACCTTTGGTGTAAAAAAGCTTGAAGTTCCTCCCGTTGTTGTAGGTACTGGCCCTGCAGGGCTTTTTGCTGCATACGAGCTTGCAAAGGCGGGATATTGTCCTGTTGTATTTGAAAGGGGAGGCTCGGTAGATGAACGTGTAAAGGCAATTGACTTGCTTAATACCACTTCCGCCCTTGATACCCAAACAAATATACAGTTTGGTGAGGGTGGTGCAGGCACTTTTTCGGATGGTAAGCTTACAACCCGTATTAACAGTCCTTTTTGCCGTCAGGTACTAGAAACATTTGTTGAGTTTGGTGCACCGAATGATATATTGTATTTAGGCAAACCACATATCGGAACAGATGTGTTGCGTGATGTAATCAAAAATATGCGTAACGAAATTATACGCCTTGGAGGTAAGGTGTATTTTAACAGTCTTGTTGAAGATGTTGTAATTAAAAACGGAAGGATTGACCACATAAAGGTTAATAACGAAACTGTTAATTGTAAAGTGATTATACTTGCCATAGGGCATTCTGCAAGAGATACTTATTATATGCTTGCGGGTAAGGATATTTTTATGGAGCCAAAGGCTTTTGCAGTTGGTGTGCGTATAGAAAACCCTCAGGAGTTTATAGATAAGGCACAGTACGGTGATTTTGCAGGCCATCCAAAGCTTGGGGCGGCAGATTATGCTTTAAGATATAATGGGGAAACCCGTTCGTGCTTTTCATTTTGTATGTGCCCGGGCGGTTATGTAGTTGGTGCCATGTCGGAAGAAGGTACTGTAGTAACAAACGGTATGAGCAATTATGCCAGAAATGGTAAAAATGCAAATAGTGCCCTTGTTGTTAATGTTACACAGAATGATTTTAACGGAGTGCTTGGGGGCATAGAGTTTCAAAGACAAATGGAAAAGGCGGCTTACGATAAAACGCGACCATATACTGCGCCTGTACAGAATACAGTGGATTTTATTAATAGAAAGGTATCAAAGCAAGTAAGAAATATTGAGCCAACTTATCCCATAGGAGTAAGATGTGAAGATTTAAATAACATACTTCCAAATTTTGTGGCGGATACACTTCGTGATGCCTTGCCGTATTTTGATACAAGAATAAAGGGGTTTGCACAGAACTCTGTAATTACAGGCGTTGAAACCCGAACATCTGCACCTCTTCGCATAACACGTAATGATGACCTTGAAAGCATTTCTGTAAAAGGGCTTTACCCAATAGGTGAGGGGGCAGGTTATGCCGGTGGAATTATGAGTGCTGCTGTTGACGGAATTAAGGTGGCAGAAAAAATTATGGGTGAATATTCACCTTTGTAAAAATTGTATATTGAAAAACAGTGCTTTTAACGGCGTTCGCATAGTGGGAAGTCGATTTTGGCACTGTTTTTTTATTAATTGTATTTACAAATTGCAAAAAATACTTTAAAATGGTTATATGGAGTCTTGTATATTTTGATATAAATAAATGTACAAAGTAATTATAATTAATAGGGGGGATTATAATGCGTTTTTATGAAGATTTAACACATATTAAAGAAAATCGTATGCCACAAAGGGCATATTACATACCTGAAAATAATGGAGCTTGTATCCTTTTAAATGGTCAGTGGAATTT
>JAZSRE010000010.1:0-7331 GCA_045538345.1 Clostridia bacterium | reverse complement strand
CATGTTACAAACATCATGTGGGCTAACTGCTGCAGCAAGTCTGTATACTTCTTCAAGAGGTACTTTTGAAGCTCTTTGCATAGCTTCTTCCCAAGTAAGACAACCCTTTTGCTTGTAATCAACAGTAATTACGTTTCTAAGGAAAGGAAGTCTTTTGCAATGTAACTGTTCACCTGGTTTTAGGCTTTCAAGTTCAGGGCAAAGTTTTGCAATTATTTCGTTGTAATGAGAATCTCTCCAACCTTCAATCATAACAAGAGTATGTGCATCAGACTGTTTTAAAAGATATTCAGCCTCGTGGATTTTGTATGCTGTATTCATTGTAACAAGCACTGCACCAATTTTGGTGGTTGCCCAAAATGCTATATACCATTGTGGTACATTTGTTGCCCATACAACAACGTGGCTACCTGGTTTAACACCCATTGAAATAAGTGCCCTTGCGCAGTTGTCTACATCATCACGGAATTGTGAATATGTTCTTGTGTAATTAAGTGTTGTGTATTTAATAGCAGTCTGGTCAGGAAATTCTTCAACCATTTTATCGAGAACTTGTGAAAAGGTTTTTTCAATAAGAGCATCCTTTTTCCATGGGAATTTACCCGTGCCTCGGTTGTTTTCATATAGTGTTGAATTTGCCCTTGATAAGTCATTATATCTCGACATATAGCTTATAAAATGTGGGAAGATAATATCAAGGTCTGAAATTTCATTATCCCAGCTTGGGTCCCACTCAATGGAAATAAAACCATCAAAGTTAATGGAACGAAGTGCATTCATAATACTTGCGATAGGTAGTGAGCCTTCACCTACAAGGTTGTATGAATTTTCACCATCAGAATCCTTCATATGTACGTGTTTTATGTACGCACCAAGGTTTTTAACTGTTGTTTCAGGTGATTCGCCATGTTCACGGTATGGATAATGCATATCCCAAAGTGCAGCAAGATTGTCAGAGGCAAAGCTGTTTAAAAGGTCAATAAGCTTTGATGTATCTGCATATATGCCAACAGTTTCAACAAGAATTATGATGTTGTTTTTTTCTGCAACAGGCAGTGCTTTGTTAACAAATGCGTATATGTTTTCCTCGTTATTGGAGGAAGCCTTTATTCTTATATATGGTGTGTGTAGAGTAATACATAGGTCAATGCATTTTGCAAATTCATCAAATGCTTTTTCAATATCTCCCGAAATGTCGGAAACCATATCAATACAAGCTATTTTAATTTTGCTTTCTAAAAGTTTGTGGTTTATTTCGGAAGCTTTTTCCGTTGTAACTTCTTTGATGTCATGTATTTCTATACCTTGAAATTTATATTCGCTTGCAATATCAATAAAACTTTCTAGGCTTATATTACCCCATCTGTTTGTTGAAAAAGATAAATTCATTTTTTACGCCTCCTCGAAGCAGATTTTGTTAAGAGCGTTAATGTAAGCGGAAATACTTGCACCGATAATATCTGATGAAATACCTTTGCCCGAGTATAGCTTTCCGTTTGAACGTAGCTTTACAACTGCACTACCGAAGGCTTCTCTTCCTTCTGTAACTGACTGAATCTGAAAATCGTCAAGTTCAAAATGTCTGCCAACTATTTTTTCTATTGTAATAAATGACGCATCGATAGGCCCGTCACCAATGCAAACTGCCTGCAATTCTTCGCCATTTTTTTCTAATACAATATTTGCAGTAGCAGCCATAACACTTCCGCTGTTAATAACATAATTTTTAAGCTTATATGTTGGAGCAACCTGTAAGGCGGTATATGCAATTATTGCATCAAGTTCTTTTGTGCTTATCTGTTTCTTTTCGGCAAGTTTTTTAAATTCTGCATACACATTTGAAATGTCTTCATCAGAAAGGTCGTATCCAAGTTTTGTAATTACTGCGGAAACGGTTTTAATGTCATCTGCTTTGCTAAGAACAATATCAGATGTATTTGCAGAAATACTTTCTGTTGCGGTAGGACTTTTCTTTTTAGCCCCTGTCATTGTAACAAGCTGCATAATAGTATGTTCAAGTTCTGTGTTGTTAAGGTTAGAATAAACCCCAATTGAATCACCGCGGGATTTTATGATTTTTGCGGCATTTTCAATTGATGGCAATGAGCTTCCGCTTACTGTTGTTTTTATTGTTTTTACTCCAGCTTTCATAGTTGAAATCATACAAGCAGCACCCATATTAAGGTTGTCTGAACATTCAACTCCCAATGATACGTCGGAAAGTTCGGGGATGTTTGCATACAAATCTTCAACAAATGCCTTGAATTCTTCCGGTAACATTTCACCTGCAGAATCACAAACAGTAATGTTTTTAGCACCGCCTGCAATAGCAGTTTTAATAGCCTGGTATAAAAAGTCTTTTTCGCTTCTTGTAGCGTCAAGTGCTGAAAATTCAACATCATCGCATACGGATACACATTTTTTAATAAGTGTTTCAATCATTTCCAAAACTGCTGTTGGTTTTTTTCCACACATATATTCCATTTGCACGGAAGATGTAGGTATCATAAGGTGAAGTCTTTTTGCCTTTGCTTCCTTCAAAGCCTCAGCAGTTGTATCAATAGCCTCTTCGTTGTACTGAACAGGGCATGAAATTATGCTATTGCTAAGGAGTGGTGAAATAGTATGTAAAAACAGGATATCTGTTTTGGAATTTTCAATTTTAGCTGTTTCAATAATGTCTACATTGAGTTTGTCAAGTTTTTTTGCTATTTCGATTTTTTCTTTGAAATTATAACCTGTACCTGAACAGTTGTCATTTTCTCTCAATGTGATGTCTGCAATTTTAATTTTCTGCATATCAATTTCTCCCTTACATAAAAATAAAAGCTTGCAACCGCTATGGTCGCAAGCTTCAAATTACAAAATATTCGGCATGGAATACAATATAATTTTAATGCAAATTAAACACGACAAATAGCGTTACCCAATATACTCGCAGAGGAGGAGAGTAGCGCCGAGGAGGTTTAAATTTGATTTAGCATTAAAATACATAATCGTCGACTCCTAAAACCATTTTCAAATATTCTACCACCTATGTTGCTCTTTGTCAATAGTTTTTTAGAATAAAACGTATATGTTGATTACTGCACTTATTTATGGAATGTTACATAATGTTTTGAAAACAAAATATATTGCAAAAAAATGGTATATATGATATAATTAGTCAACAAATTATTGCAATAAATTTAAATTTTCTGAATTTTTTTCAGGAAGTTAAAATAAGTAAAAGGTGAATGCCGGTGAAAAAACTCATAATACAATTAATTAAATTTGGTGTTGTTGGTACAATTGCCCTAATAATTGATGTTGGTGTTTTAATGGTGATGAAAGAAAAGTTAAGGGTAGATGTACTTGTAGCGTCTGCGGTGTCATTTTCGGTTTCGGTGGTTGTTAACTATATACTTAGTATGCTTTTTGTTTTTGAAAGCAAAAACAAAAACAAATTAAAGGAATTTACAGTTTTTGTTTTTTTGAGTGTGGGTGGGTTGATTTTTAACCAGCTGGTAATGTGGATTGGAACTGGATTTTTGGCTTTTTATTATCTTTGGGTAAAGGTTTTCGCACTTATTTTTGTTACGATGTATAATTTTATTACAAGAAAAATATTTTTAGAGAAAAAAGTTTGACAATAACATTGATAAACACAAGTAGAAAGAGTGATAGTGTGCCTGAACAAATGATTGAAAAGATAAGAAAAAATATTTTACCTCAATGGAAAGTGTGCTTTATTTCGGCACTTGTAGTAGGTGTTGTTGCTCATTTGTATAAAATTACAAATTGGCTTCCGAATTGGGATTCTGTTGTTTTTAGGTATGATGCACAAAATATGCTTAATCTCGGAAGGTGGTTTCTTTCTATTGTATGTGCCCCTGGCTCATTTTATGACTTGCCGTGGATAACAGGTCTATTGGCAATTATATTTCACGCACTTGGTGCAGTATGTATTTTGAAAATATTTAATGTTAAAAAATTCATAACCTCAGCACTTGTAGGGGCGTTAATTGTTTCGTTTCCTACTGTAACTTCCGTTATGCTTTACAACTATGTAGCAGATGGTTATTCAATTGCATTCTTTCTTTCAGTTGTTGCCGCGATGTTACTTACTAAAGATAAACCTCGCTATATATTTTCTGCAATATTAATAGCTTTATCTTGTGGAATTTATCAAGCTTATGTAACTGTTACAATAGTACTGTTGAATTTGTATATAATTTTTGAATTACTATATAATTGTGCAGATATTAAAAGGACAATAATTAAATGTTTTAAGTGGTTGCTTACAGGTGTTTTGGGCATGGCACTTTATTATTTGATTTTAAATGTTCTGCTTTTCATTACAGGCTCTGCCCTTTCAGAGTACCAGGGTGTTGATTCTGCTATGTCATTTGGCAGTATAAACATAATGAACTCGATATACGCTGTAAAACAAACCTTTTTCTGCTATTTTTTTGATTTTTCAAATGGTATAAATTCTTTTAGTATAATAAATTGTATTATATTTTTATTTACACTGCTTTTTTCTGTGATAAGTATAATTAAAAACAAATTGAATTTTGCTAAAATACTGACGTTGTTTATTTTTACTGTTTTGCTTCCATTTGGAGCCATTGTTCTTGTTTTCATAAATTGCAATATGGATTATCACAATCTTATGAAAATGGGATTTGTGGTATTTTATTTACCGTTCGTATTAATGTATGAAAAATCTGATTTTAAACCAACAAAGTTGAACTTGGCAAAATCCTGGGTAATATTTTGCGTTACACTTATACTTGTATTCAACCAGATAATTATTGCAAATGTAAGTTATCATAAACTTAATATGGCATATCAAAAGTCGTACGGAATTTTGGTTAGGATTGCAGACCGTATAGAGCAAACAGAAGGAACGGATAATTGCGATAAACTTCTTTTGATAGGAGCACTTCCTGAAAGTGAAGCTTATAGTGTGAATTTGCCTCCTGATATAACAGGAACAACAGATGGCTATATTTTAAGAGAAGATGACGAAATAGTGGGGCAAAGTGTTTTAACAAGTGCTCTGAATGATTATTGTGGTAAAAAATTTGATTTTGTTTCTGGTGTGGAAAAGACGGAACTTCTTGAAAAAATTGATATAGACAACTTGAAAAGTTGGCCCGAAAAAGACTCAATTTTTATAATAGATAATGTTATTGTAATAAAACTCGGGGGTTAATAATGATATATTTTTGTGCTGATGATTACGGTATGTCAAAAGAAAGTAATATCCGTATAAAAAAGTGCGAGGAAGAGGGAGTACTAAATAAAATAAGCATTTTGCCAAACGGAGAAATAACTGACTTTAAGAAAGGTCTTTTGGAAAGTCAATCGGCTTTATCCTTGCACATAAATTTAGTTGAAGGGTATCCGATTTCTAATCCGAAAGATATAAGCTTGCTTTTATCGGATGACGGAAGTTTTAAATATTCTTTTGTTGGGCTTCTTTTACTTTGCTTTTCTCCAAAAAGGAAGCAAGTTGAAAAACAAGTTTACACAGAAATTTTAAATCAAGTTGAGTTCTGGCAAAAGCATATTGGGGTAAAAAAACCGCTTTTTATAGACAGCCACCAGCATGTACATATGATTCCTTTGATTTTTAATGCTTTGATGCAAGTTGTTAAAGATAAGGATATTAATGTTGAATATTTACGTATTCCCGCAGAACCAATAAAGCCTTATATATTTACCCCATCACTTTATCTTGAATATAGCTTTAAAGGGTTGGCAAAACAATGGCTTCTTAAGTTTCTGGCATTTATGAACCGTAAAGAAATTAAAAACGCAAAAGCTCATTCTGCATATTTTATGGGGGCTGTGTTTTCCGGTGAATTAAGCGAAAAAAGGGTAAATAAATTGCTTCCCAAATACTTAAGAATAGCAAGAAAAAATAATAAAGATATCGAAGTATGTTTTCATCCCGGATATTCTGAACAAGGTGAAAGTTTGTTTGTTGGAAACAGAAAAGACTTTGAAAAATTTTATTTTTCCACATGGCGAAAAAAAGAGTATGATGCACTTTTAAATATTAAAACAAACTAAAAGATAATTCAGTATAAAAACATGGAGGTTTTTTTATGCTTTCTGTAATTGTTCCAGCGTATAATGAGGGGCTATCCGTTGAGAGGGCTTATTACACAATATCAAATATATTAAAAGAAGCGGATATCGAACATGAAATTATTTTTGTTGACGATGGCTCTACAGATACGACTTATGAAAATATACAACTTTTAGCCGATAAAGAAAAGAATTTGTATGGGTTGCATTTTTCACGAAATTTTGGAAAAGAAGCAGCTATATCAGCCGGACTTGCAAAAGCAAATGGAGATGCGGTTGTGGTCATTGATTGTGACCTTCAGCATCCTCCGCAAAAAATTGTTGAGATGTATCGCTTGTGGCAAGAGGGATATGAAATTGTTGAGGGTATAAAAAGGGAAAGAGGAAGAGAAAGTAAAATTCGTAAATTTGCGGCAAAGAATTTTTATTCCCTTATAAGTATGATGGTAGGTTTTGATATGACAAATTCCTCTGATTTTAAACTGCTTGACCGTAAAGTGGTAGATATACTTAATTGTATCCCTGAACAAAAAGGTTTTTTCAGAGCAATTTCTTTTTGGGTTGGATTTCGCAAAACAAGTGTTGAATTTGAAGTGGCGGAAAGAACAGAAGGAGAATCAAAATGGTCAGGGTTTGGCCTTTTGAAGTATGCTATTTCTAATATTGCCGCTTATTCAACTGCACCTATGCAGATTGTTACCGTTCTTGGAATGCTGATGCTTATTATTACTGCAATATTTAGTGTTTGGGCATTGATTGATAAAATTTGTGGACGTGCGCTTGAAGGTATGACAACTGTAATCATTATTTTGATTTTTATAGGAAGCATTATGATGATAAGTCTTGGCATTATAGGATATTATGTTGCACGTATTTATGATGAAATTAAGGGAAGGCCTAAATATATTGTTTCTTCATCCTGCGGCAGAAAAAAAGAATGAAATTACAAAAAGGTATAGAGAAGGTGTAAAAGACCATTCTCTATACCTTTATTAATTGTTCAAACTTATAATATTATGCAGATGAGACCGCCACTACCCTCATTAATAATTTTTGAAAGAGTTTCCTGCAATTTGCTTCTTGCGTCTTCCGGCATTTTTGCAAGTTTTGTGTGTAAGCCTTCGTTTACAAGTTCGTTTAATGACTTGCCAAAAATATTGCTTTCCCAAATTTTAATAGGGTCGTCATTGAATTCTTCAAGAAGATATTTCACAAGCTCTTCTGATTGTTTTTCTGTTCCTACAACAGGG
>JAZSRE010000144.1:0-5913 GCA_045538345.1 Clostridia bacterium | reverse complement strand
TAGCAATGACTTCTTTATGTTGTTTTTCCAGGGTTGTTTCGGTAATTTGCTTATCATGAAGTCTGTATATCATAAGATACTGGGGCATAATCTCCACATCATATCCTGCCATAACAAACCTTGTCCAAAGCTCCATATCCTCGGTGCAGGTAAATTGCTTGTCATACCCCAGGCTTTTTATCACCTGTGCCTTTGCAATAATTCCCGGGTGCAAAATAGGGTTTGTAACCAAAAGCAAAGCCTTTAAGGCTTCGTTATCACACCTGCCACCGCCACCGCCTGACGAATACGCCCCGTTTTTAAGTGTTAAAAACCTGCAGGACGACAAATCAACATCAGGATTTTTTTCCATAAAGTTATACTGCTTTTCAAGCCTTTCGGGAAGGCAAATATCATCTGCATCCATTCTGCCGATGTACTTTCCATTTGCAAGCTCAAGGGCTTTGTTAAGGGAAGACGGCAACCTTAAATTAACCTCATTTGTGTACACTTTTACACGACTGTCTGCCAACGCATACTTGTTAAGTATATGGCAGGTTCCGTCAGTGGAGCAGTCATTTATTACAATAAGTTCCCAGTCTTTAAAGGTTTGGTTTACCACACTGTCTATTGCCTGTTCCAGATAATCCTCACCGTTATATACACTCATTATTAAAGATATTAAAGGTGTTTTGTTCATTTTATGCCACCCCTTCTTATTATTTACTACCATAACTTCCCCATACTAAAGTTCTTCTGCCCTGAAGGTAATATATCCTTCATAATGGTAGCTTGTATCAATGCCCTTCATATAAATTTCCCTGTCATCTACTTTATCAGTCAATGCATTACTGATAAGATGCTTTATTTCAATATCCTTAACAGGGCTTCTTTCCATTGCAAGCAGATAATCTTCCTTATTGACCAATCTCCAGTCAACAACTTTTCCAAGTTCTTTTTTAAGCATAAGGTCAAGCCATATTCTTGTACTTCTTCCATTACCTTCTCTGAATGGATGAGCTATATTCATTTCAACATATTTTTCTATAATTTCATCAAGTGTAGACTGTGGCATATTATCAATATGATTTAATGCCGAACCAAGATACATAACAGGAGCAAACCTGAAATTACCCTTTGCTATATTGACCTCACGTACCTCACCGGCAAAGTCATATATATCTTCAAAAAGGTACTTATGAATAAATGCAAGAGCAGAAAACTTACCTGCCTCCAGATTATCCATCAGACCTTTTTCAAACAGTTCCACTGCCTTTTTTTTGCTGATTTTTTCTTCAGCCCTTGCCAGTTCTGCCGAATCTGTTATTTTAAGTCTATTTTCAAGTGCCATTTTTAAACCTCCCGGTCAATTTTAAACCTTAACTACTCTGATTTTAGTATACCACAAACCCTTGTTCTTTACAATATACGCCTCTGTCATCATCTTTTCATTCTTTTAATCTGCTTACACAAAAACAGAAAATAAAATGTAAGACCAATCAAATTTTTCTGCATAAGAAAAAGACCAATTCTGGTTTTAACAGTTATATTATGAAACCTAGCCTTCTTTATTTCCTCTTTGTGCAAAGATTGTGTTATAAGTTTTTTAAGCTCTCTTACCGAGCCAAAATGTCCGCCCTCTGCCCCTGCCGCAATAATTGCAAAGCACATAAAAAAGGAATAACGAGAAATTTGCTCTGAAAAATCATCAGGCTTTTTTATATCAAGCTTTTTAAGCCCTGTAATTGTATGGGCAATTTGTGTTATCTGGGCAGTTTTAAAGTTTGTTGTTAAAGAATCATTTCGTACAGTATAAAGATATATGGGCTTTTTGCTTATATAAACAGTATTTGCCTCCAAAAAGCAAGGTGTAACACAACTAACATCTTCACCCTGAGAAATTTGGGTACTTACCAAAAGCTGATACTTTGTTGCAAGCTCTCTTTTTATAGCCTTACCCCATAAAAAGTAGAATAAATGTTTCATATTTTCATCAGACAAAAGCTTTGGATAAAGCTTCTGTTCCATCAAATCCTTGTTGTACAAACCTTCCGTGACAATATCCTCCACCGTATCCCCCACTACGCCGTCAACACAAGGCTTGTAGCAAAACGAAGCAATATCAGGCTTGTACTTTTCAATAATTTCATAAGCACAAAAAAGCGCATCAGGTAAAATGGCGTCATCACCGTCAAGATGAAACACATAATCCCCCGTTGCAACCTGTATACCTGCCTGCCTTGCACTGACAAGTCCGCCGTTTTGCTTGTGAATAACCTTTATTTTTTCATCTCTTTTTCCATATTCATCACAAATTGCACCGCAACCGTCCAAAGAGCCGTCATCAACCAGTATAAGCTCAAAGTCTTTAAAAGTCTGGCACAGCACACTTTCTATACATCTTTTCAAATATTTTTCCACATTGTATATTGGAACAATTACCGAAAAAGTCATAATCTGCCTGCTCCTATCTTGATCTGTATAAAACCATAATCTTTTGTAAAAAATACAATTTATATCTTATGGCAAAAGCAAATGCCGCCTGTTTTTTAGGAAGCTTGTACCAGGGGTAAGATTTCAGCGTATCAAAAACCAACTTGTTTTCGCAAATCATCTTAAGCCGTTTGCAAAGGTTGTAATAGCTTATGTTGTTTTCATGGGCGTACATAATTTCCTGGGAACACAAAATTCTTGCATATCCGCCAATAAGCCTTTTAATATACAGGCTGTATTCTTCCTTTGTTGCCACGGTACCAATGCGTTTTTCAAGCTCTTCAATAAATATCAAAACCTTTTCAAAGCGGTCGCTTCTGTATGCTTTGGAAAATGACTGGTCATTTCTTCTGTAACGGTAAAATGCACCGCAAATTCCCACCGCTTTTTTTGCCCCCTTTAAAAAATCCACCATAAAAATTGTGTCCTCGCTGATGATTTTTCTTTCAGAAACAAACTCAATTTTTTCTTTACATAACAATTCTCGTTTAAAAATATTTTTACAAACACTTACACCGTAACGGCTGTCGTCAGGGTGTGTTGGCAAAGCGCCTGCCACACCCAAAATCAAATTTTTTATATCTTCATTTTCAAAGACAGTTTCTTTGTCAAAATAATTTTTTTCTGTATATTCTCCCAACTTTGAAAAAGTGTTTCCCCCCACAAAGCTCATTCCCGACAATACAACGTCGGCATTATGCTTTTTGGCAGTGTTATACAGGGTTTCATACATTTTAAGGTCAACATAATCATCACTGTCAACAAACCCAATGTATTCTCCCCTTGAGGCTTCAATTCCGCAGTTTCTGGCAACACCCTGCCCCTCATTCTTTTTATGAATTACCTTTATTTTATCATTACCATTCGAAAGTTCATCACAAAGTGATGCACAAACCTCTTCCGAGCCGTCATCAACAATTATAATTTCAATTTCCTCAAGTGTCTGGCAGGTAAGAGTTTCAATACAGTTTTTCAAATATTTTTCTGTATTATATACAGGTACCACAATACTAAGCACAGGTGTAGCCACTAAATTCACCTCTTGTTTATAATCTCTTCATATTTTTTTATTATAATTTCACAGTACTTGTCAACTTCAATAATTTCCTTACTTCTCTTACTGCAATTTTCCTTTAAGGTGTTGTAAAATTCCCCATCCTCAAAGCATTTTTTAATTGCATCTGCAATATGAAATGCCGTAGGCTTTTTAACAAGCACCCCTGTTTTTCCATCTTCTACAAGCTCTGCCATACCACCGCTGTCCATAGTTATAACAGGCACACCGAAAGAATGGGTTTCAAGTATGTTAAGAGGGCAATTTTCATACCAAACGGAAGGCAATATCATAACCTTTGCATTTGCAATTAAGGATACAAGTTCGTCCCCCGTAACAAAGCCCAGCATAGTTACATTTGAAATATTTTTCAAAGCCTCATCATCAGGGCCGTTTCCCGCAATAATAAAGGGAATATCAGGAAGCATCCTGCACGCCTCTGCCAAAAGAGAAACCCCTTTTTCGTTTGAAAGTCTGCTGGCAAAAGCAACGTATGGCTTTTTATCATTTTCAATTTGGGGCAAAGGCTTTTTTTCAATAAAATTATGTATTGCAAAAGTTCTGCCCGAAAATATATCCGAAGCACTCAAAAGCTTATTTTCCAAAAATCTGCTTGGGCATATATAAAGGTCCACTTTTTTATAAGTTTTAAGCATTGTATATAACTTTGCCTCAACAGACCCAATAAGGCTTTTAGCCCTGGACTGATGAATGCAACTGTGCATAAAGCAATTAAACTTAGACCCTTTTACACATTTTTCACAAGTCTTTGCCTCCCCAAAGTCGTACAAAAGATGGTTAGGGCAAATCATCTGGTAATCGTGAACCGTCTGCACAAGAGGAATATTCCTTTTTTTAACCGCATAAATAATTGACGGAGTAAGCTGAAAATTAATGTTGTTAAGGTGAACAACATCAGGCTTAAAGTCGTCTAAAACCTTCAGTATTTTTCTGTAAGCTTCTATTGAAAATATTATTTTAAAAGGGTACAAAAATCTCGAAACACCCTTGGAATGAAAATCCATATTAGTTGTGTAAAGACCTTTGGAATTTCCCACAATATTCTTTTCATCATACATACCAAAGTACTCAACCCTGTGGCCCATTTTCTTTAACTGTTCCGCCAGGTTAAGCATATATGTTTCACAACCGCCTCTTGGGTAGAGAAATTTATTTACCATTAAAATTTTCATAAAATTGTTTCTCCTTCAGTTTTTCTGTTGGGGCGTGAAATATACCCAAACATTTTTGTTTCCGCATTCCGCACGTTATCGTCAAAACCATGGCCAATCATTATAATACCAAGCACCGTTGTTAAAAGAGGGTAGTTCATTGTGTTGTCGGTAGATGAAACAATAACAAGATATATAGTAAGTGCAAGGACAATAATTCCATTTTCTACCCTGCCTTTTTTACCGAAATAGAAAACCCTGACAAAGGTCATAGACAAAAGCCACAATATATATCCCCAAAAACCAAGGTCAATAAAATACTGCAAAAAGTCATTATGCACTGAAGAAACATAAACATCAGCATTGTTGCTGAGCTGATATGTCAAAAAGCCAATACCATTACCCAAAAAGCCGGGGGAAAATTCATAAAACTTATCTACCGCATTGTAAAGGGTAACACGTCCGCTTGTGTCAATTCCCGCCTTTTCAAGCATAGTAAACACATCAAGCTTTATAATGCCAACATACCCTATAAGTATAAGGGCAATAATTACACTTAAAATAACAGTAAGCCGAAATGCAGTTTTGGGGTTAAATTTCATAACAAGTTTTAAACCCCAGCCAACAAGTATTGCCACTGCAATAGCAATAATACCAATTCGCTTAAAAGCAGTAAGGAAGCAAAAAATGCTAAGGGCAAGCAAAACAAAAAACACAATCCCCTTCCTTGGCTTTAAAAGCATATATACAAGGTATGCACCAAGACAAAAGGCAAGCTCGTGAATTTCCGCCTGCACAATAACATCACCCGTCTTACCTGCAAAGGTAATAATAAGGGTTACAAATTCCGAAAAAAACCTTCCAATGCCGTTTTGTGCCACAATAGTAGCAATCATCAGTATATTAGAAACCAAAATTGCAATAAGGTTGTACCATATTCCCTTTTCCCCAAATACATACAAAAAAGCAACCGAAGCAAGTGTAAAGGAAATCATATTATTATATAAAAAAGCACCTGACAAACCTCTTGAAATAACCTCCGTGTCGGCTTGTCCCACAAACCATATAAAAAGGGATACAACAATGGTTATAATAAGAGGTGTGCAATATACAAAAGTTGCTTTTAGTGAAGCTACCCCCCTTGCAATATTGGGCTTGTATAAAAAAGCAAGAAATGCCGAAGCAAACAAAACAAGGGCAAAAGCATGGCGGTAT
>JAZSRE010000011.1:0-6303 GCA_045538345.1 Clostridia bacterium | reverse complement strand
TAAAATGTGTGATGTTTTAATCGCAGTTACCAACTCTTTTGAAAGAAGAGTTGAATTCATCTGCAACAGAGATAAAATAAGTTCAGAAAGTGCAAAAAACAGGATAGAAAATCAACCAGATAATGATTTTTACTCAAGCTTTGCAGATATTGTTATACATAGTGATTGTGATATTAATGAATTATATGAAAAATCAAAAAAAATAATAAAGAGGTGCATAAGTGAAAAGAATATTTAAAATGATGTTGTTTATTGTTGTTTTTGCAATTTTAATTATATTTATTGCAAAAAACATATATAGAAATGAATATAGCGATATAGTAAATACAGAATGTTCAAAATATAATATAGATAAGTATATGATTTTTGCAATAATTAAAGCTGAAAGTAATTTTAAGCCTGATGCTGTATCATCCAAAGAAGCAATAGGTCTTATGCAACTTACATCAGATACTGCAAATTGGTGCGCTCAACAATTAGATATGGGCAAAATAAATAAAAATGACCTTTATGTGCCTGAAATCAACATTAAATTAGGTGTTTATTATTTTAATTATTTAATGAATAAATATGGCGATTTTGACACAGCTATTTCCGCTTATAACGCAGGTATGGGAAATGTTGATAAGTGGTTAGAAAAAGCTGAATATTCAACTGACGGTAAAAAAATCAACAATACTCCATTTAATGAAACAAACTCTTACATAACTAAAATAAATAATAACATTAAAATCTATAAATTCTTATATGAGGGGTTGAAACTATGAAATACGAACAGAAAAATGGATGGGAACTAATTGAAGATGTTGAAAAAAACAAAATATTTGATTTCTGTGAATCATATAAAAAATATTTGGACGAAGGAAAAACGGAAAGACTTTGTGTAAATTATACTATAAAATTGGCAGAAGAAAATGGTTTTGTCCCATTTGATGAAAACAAAAAACTCGTTGCCGGTGATAAAGTATATATTAACAATAGAGGCAAAAGTATTATTCTTGCTGTTATTGGAAAAAAAGACATTACAGAAGGAATAAACCTTGTTGCATCACATATAGATTCTCCTCGGCTTGATTTGAAACAAAATCCTCTATATGAAGATACCGATTTAGCTTTATTTAAAACACATTATTATGGTGGTATAAAAAAATATCAATGGACAACCATACCACTTGCAATATATGGTGTGGTTGTTAAGGCCGACGGAACTAAGGTTGAAATTTCAATAGGTGATGATGAAAATGACCCTGTTTTTTGTATTACAGACCTTTTGCCTCACCTTGCGCAAAAACAAATGGCACAAAAATTAGGGGAAGCAATTCCGGGTGAAAACCTTAATGTTCTTATTGGAAGCTTACCAGCCGATACTGACAAAGAAAAAACAAAAGAGAATATATTAAAAATTCTAAATGAAAGATACGGAATAGAAGAAGAGGATTTCTTAAGTGCCGAAATTGAAGTTGTACCAAGTGGTATGGCACGTGATATTGGTTTTGACAGAAGCCTTGTTGGTTCATACGGACATGATGATAGAGTTTGCTCTTACGGCGCTTTAAAAGGTATATTAGAAATTGATAATCCTGATAAAACTGCAATTTGCCTATTGGCTGATAAAGAAGAAATAGGAAGTATGGGTAATACAGGTATGCAGGCTGAATATTTTGAATATGCAGTTTCAACTATGATTAATGCACAAAGCGGTAGTTTTAACGAGTTGATGTTAAGAAAATGTTTTGCAAATTCCAAATGCCTTTCTGCGGATGTAGGTGCGGCAATGGACCCGACATACAAAGATGTTTCTGAACCAAAAAATGCTCCTAAAGCAAACTATGGGGTTATGATTTGCAAATACACAGGTGCCAGAGGCAAAAGTGGTTCTTCTGATGCAAGTGCTGAATTTATGGGTGAAATCCGTAAAATATGTAAAGATAACAACATTGTATGGCAAATAGGTGAATTGGGTAAAGTTGACGAAGGTGGAGGAGGCACTGTTGCTCAGTTTATAGCTAATAGAAACATAGATACAATAGACTGTGGTGTTCCAGTATTGTCTATGCATGCACCTTTTGAAATTGTAGCAAAATTAGATGTATATATGTCATATAAACTATATAAATCATTCTATTTAATTTGAGGTGAAAACTTATGAGAAAAGGTAATATAGAGGTACAAACTCAAAATATATTTCCTGTAATCAAAAAATGGTTATATTCAGATAAAGATATATTTTTAAGAGAACTTACAGTTAACGCATGTGATGCTATTACAAAAATCAAAAAATTACAAAGTATAGGTGAATGTACATCTAAGGATACAAATTATCGTGTAGATATTTATTGTAATAAAGAAGATAAAACAATTACAATTAAAGACAACGGTATTGGTATGACTGAAGAGGAAATTGACAAGTATATTAATCAAATTGCTTTTTCAGGTGCAGAAGAATTTCTTGAAAAATATAAAGATAAAGATGAAAAAAATCAAATTATAGGTCATTTTGGACTTGGATTTTATTCAGCTTATATGGTTGCAGACCTTGTTGAAATAGAAACAAAGTCATATAAAGATGAATCTGCAGTTAAATGGTCGTGCGATGGTGGCACTGAATATGAAGTTTCTGAATCTTCAAAAACTAACCGTGGTACAATAATTACTTTGCATGTTTCGGATACAGAAGAAGAATTTTTACAACCTGAAAGGCTACGCGGTGTTTTGTTAAAATACTGTGCTTTCTTACCATATCCAATTTATTTAAATGATGAAGAAAATCCGGTAAATGATACAAATCCATTATGGACAAAATCTCCAACAGATTGTAAAGATGAAGAATATAAAGAATTATATCACAGACTTTTCAGTGATTATAACGACCCATTATTCTGGATTCATCTAAATGTTGATTACCCATTTAATTTAAAAGGAATTTTGTATTTTCCTAAACTTACTCACGAATTCGAATCTGCGCAAGGACAGATTAAATTGTACAATAACCAAGTGTTTGTTGCAGATAATATAAAAGAAGTTATTCCTGAATTTCTAATGCTATTAAAAGGTATTATTGATTGCCCTGAAATACCTCTTAACGTTTCAAGAAGTTCACTTCAAAATGATGGCTATGTAAATAAAATTTCTTCTCATATAACAAAAAAAGTTGCTGACAAGATTATTTCATTACATAAGCTTGAAAAGGGAAATTTTGATAAATATTATGATGATATTTCCCCGTTTATTGAATACGGATGCTTGCGTGATGAAAAATTCTATGAAAAAGTGAAACCAATATTACAGGCCAAAACTACTTTAGGTGATTTTGTATCTTTGGCTGAATACGCAGAAGCTCAAGATAAAAACATAACATATATTTCCGATGTAAATCAACAGGCGCAGTATATAAAAATGTTGAAGGAAGAAGGAAGAAGTGCAGTTATAATGCCTCATCTTATCGACACACATTTTATAAGCTTCCTTGAATATAAAGAACAATGGAAATTCACCAGAATTGATACACTTCCACAGGATACAAAAGATGATGAATCTATTGTAGAAGTATTCAAAAAAGTTTTAAATATTGAAGATTTGAAAGTTACAGCATCATCCCTTAAAATTTCATTACCTGCCATAATTGTTGAAGACGAACAGGAACGCAGAATTAACGATATGACAAAAATGTTTGGTAATGCTTTTTCAAAACAAAAATATACGCTTGTTTTAAATACAGATAGTGAAATCATCAATAAAATTGAAGCAATTGAAGATGCAAGTAAAAAAGAGATTGTATGTAAGCAAATATACGATATTGCAAGAGTTTGTCATAACCCTCTTACAACAGAAGAAATGACAGAATTTATAGAAAGAAGTTCCGATATTCTTAAACTTATAATGTAAAAGGAAGTGCTTAGAATGACTAAAATCACTCTTGACATTGGTGGAATGCATTGTGCTGCATGCTCTGCATTTTTGGAAAAAGAATTGTCAAAAGATGACAGAATTTCAAATGTTTCTGTAAGTATTGCAACAAATACTGCAACCTTTGAATACGATAATTCTAAAATAACAATAAAAGATATAGAAAAAATCATAAAAAATTGCGGTTTTTTTATTAATGAAAAAAATAAAAATTTTCAAAAAAAATATGATTTTACTCTTTTAATAACTATTGTATTTTCACTTGCTTTAATGTATGTCTCTATGGGTCATATGTTAGGGTTACCGGCAGTTCATAAAAGTATGATGATTGTTGCATATATTCAAATTATACTTTTGATTCCCATTTTAATATGTGCGAGAAATATGTTATTTGATGGGTTTAAAATGTTATTTAAATTCCATCCAAATATGAACAGTCTTGTTGCAATTGGTTCACTAGCATCAATTATCTATAGTATTTATTCTATGTATACAAATATGAACATTCATGATTTGTATTTTGAAAGCTCAGCTACAATAATAATGTTTGTATCAATTGGAAAAAAACTTGAAGAAATCTCAAAAGCACGTACAGGCGATGCAATAAAAAAACTCATGAATGTAACTCCCGCAAAAGCTACGTTAGTTGTCGAAAATAAAAAAATTGAAATTGATGTAAAAGATATAAAAATCGGTGACTTATTACTTTTAAAACCCGGTGAGGCAGTTGCAGTAGACGGAATAGTAGAAAGTGGTTTTACAACAGTTGATGAAAGTATGTTTACCGGTGAAAGTATGCCAGTAGATAAAAATACTGGTGATAATCTTATTGGCGGAAGTATCAACTATGACGGTAGCATTATGTATAAGGCAACAAGTGTGGGAGAAAACACCTTGTTAAATAAGATTATCAGACTTGTTCAAGAAACTCAAAATACAAAAGCACCTATCCAAAGAGTTGCTGATAAAATAGCCGGTGTTTTTGTTCCTGTCGTATTTACAATAGCTTTAATTGCTTCTGTAATGTGGTATATTTCAGGCAAAGATATTAATTTTATATTGCAAATTTTTGTTGCAGTTTTAGTAATTGCATGTCCTTGTTCGTTAGGTTTGGCAACACCAATGGCTATTATGGTAGGTAGTGGTCTTGGTGCAATAAATGGTGTACTTTTTAAAAGTGCAGAAGCAATAGAATCACTTAACAACATAAATTGTATTGTTTTTGATAAAACAGGTACACTCACTTACGGAAAGCCCGAAGTAGTTAACATAATATCTAATGATAAAGAAAAAATTATGTCTTATGCAGGGGCGTTAGAACAATATTCACAACACCCTATTGCAAAAGCAGTTATAAAATATTGTGAAAAAAATAATATAACAATTGAAAATTCTAAAGATTTTCAATCACATAACGGATTAGGCATAAGCGGTACAATAAATGGAAGCTATATACTACTTGGTAGTCCTAAATTCATAGAAGAGGATATAAATTCAGAAAATACGGTCATTGGTTTAAAATGTGATGGTAATTTTATGGGTTATATTGAATTTGCAGATACAATTAGATACGAAGCAAAAAATGTAATAAAACAATTAAAATTTATTAAAAAAATCGTAATGTTAAGTGGTGATTCAAAAAAAGTTGCAGAAAAAATTGCAAATCAAGTTAACATAACATCTGTAATTGCAAATGTAATGCCTGACCAAAAAAGTAATATTATTAAAAAATTTATGGAGGAATATAATGTTGCTATGGTTGGTGATGGTGTTAACGATTCACCTGCTATGATTCAGGCAAATGTAGGAATAGCTGTTATGAACGGAACAGATATTGCAATAGATTCTGCTGATGTTATTTTATTAAATGATAGTTTGGATACAATTTTAAAGGCAATAAATACAAGTAGAGTGACAATGCGTATAGTTAAACAAAATTTATTTTGGGCTTTTTGCTATAACTGTATATGTATTCCAATAGCTGCAGGAATTTTATATCCGTTTACTGGAATTTTATTAAATCCAATGATCGCAGCTATGGCAATGAGTTTGTCATCAGTTTCAGTTGTTTTAAATTCACTAAGGCTTAAGAATAAGAATATTAAATGTTAATTTTTTAGGCATTTTAATATAAATAGAGTTAGATGATTATAATAAAACTAGATATATCAACTTCGCTAAATAAAAATTTCGCGAAGTTGGATGGAGGGTTAAAATGATTAATTTTGATGATTGTACCCCTGAACTCAAAGATTTTATAACATATCTTGAAGTTATTAAAGGTAAATCTAAAAATACTGTCAATGCATATTATTATGATTTAAGATTATTTTATCGCTACATTAAAATAAAAAATAATTCTAATTTATCTTTGGATAAAATTGATTCAATAAAAAT
>JAZSRE010000035.1:0-2685 GCA_045538345.1 Clostridia bacterium | reverse complement strand
ACAGTCCCCTCTGTGTGTACGGGCGGAAATTCACCGCACAAATTATAAACATTTGTCTTTAATATATCCAACGTCTTTTTAGCAATCTGTGGCGGAAAAACGTGTGTATGAAAATCTATAATCATTTTGCTCACCGTTTATTATTTAAGATATTTTCTAACCTGCTTGTCATAAGCTTCAATACTGTCATTTATAACCCTTACCGCTTCGTCTCTTCCGCAAATTTCGTCAACAACAGTAACCTTTTCCTCAAGCATTTTATAAACTTCAAAAAAGTGCTTAATTTCATCAAACTGATGCTTTGGAAGCTCGCTTATATCATTATACATATTAAGAGACGGGTCAGAATATGGAATTGCAATAATCTTTTCGTCAGTTTCGTTATCATCAGTCATTTTAAGCACACCGATAGGATAACAGTCAACAATTGTTAAAATGTCAAGCTCTTCCTGACACAAAACCAAAACATCAAGAGGGTCCCCGTCATCAGAAAGTGTAAGGGGAATAAACCCGTAGTTTTGCGGATAATGTGTTGAGGTAAAAAGTATTCTGTCAAGACGGATAAGCCCCGTCTTTTTGTCAAGCTCGTACTTTTTATGACATTTTTTTGGAATTTCAATTAAGCTTACAAACTTTTCTGGTGTTACTCGTTCTTTTTCAAAATCATGCCATGGATTCATAATAATATACCCCCTAGTATATAATTCTTAGTGTACAAAAAATCCGACCTTGCTATAAAGTCGGATTTTTATTTAATTACTCAGCGTCTTTCTTGGAAAGATTAATTCTTCCCTTTTCGTCAATTTCAATAACCTTAACCTTAATTTCATCGCCTACATTTACAACGTCTTCAACCTTTTCAACGCGTTCGGAAGCAAGCTTTGAAATGTGTACAAGGCCTTCCTTACCCGGAAGAATTTCAACAAACGCACCAAACTGCATAAGTCTTGTTACTGTACCAACGTAAACTTCACCTGGTTCAGGTTCTTTTACAATGCCTGTAATAATGTCTTTAGCCATCTGCAAAGATGGGCCGTCAACAGACATAATAAGAACTCTGCCTGTGTCGTCAATGTCAATCTTAACGCCTGTGTCGGCAATAATCTTCTGGATTGTCTTACCGCCGGAGCCTATAACGTCTCTAATCTTTTCAGGGTCGATGTACATTGTTTCAACTCTTGGAGCGTAAGCAGAAAGGTCTGCTCTTGGAGCATCAATAGCCTTTAAAAGTACTTCGTCAATAATTTTAATACGTGCAGCCTTAGTCTTGGCAAAAGCTTCACGAATAATTGCAGGAGTAAGACCGTCAATTTTAAGGTCCATCTGAATAGCTGTGATACCATCTTTTGTACCTGCTACCTTAAAGTCCATATCACCGTGGAAGTCTTCAAGACCTTGGATGTCAAGCATTGTCATAAAGCTGTCGCCTTCGTCAATAAGACCAACAGAAATACCTGCAACAGGAGCCTTAATAGGTACACCTGCATCCATAAGAGCCAATGTACTACCACAAACTGATGCCTGAGATGTTGAACCGTTTGAAGACAACACTTCAGAAACAAGACGGATAGCATAAGGGAATTCATCTTCTGAAGGAATTACAGGTTCCAAAGCACGTTCAGCCAAAGCACCATGACCAACTTCACGTCTGCCGGGTCCTCTTGAAGGCTTTGTTTCACCAACAGAATATGATGGGAAGTTGTAGTGGTGGATGTATCTCTTGTTCTGTTCAGCTTCATCAAGACCGTCAAGTCTTTGTGCATCGCCAAGAGCACCCAAAGTAGCAACTGTAAGAACCTGAGTCTGACCTCTTGTAAACATACCGCTGCCGTGTACACGAGGAAGCAAACCAACCTCCGCACTTAGAGGACGGATATCGTCAATACCTCTGCCGTCAACACGCTTGTGTTCGTCCTTAAGCCAGCTTCTTACGATATTTTTCTGCATTTTGTATAAAACTTCGCCAATTTCAGTAGCGTAGTTTTCGTACTTTTCAGCAAGTTCTGCTTCAAGCTTTTCTTCTACAACCAACATTCTTGCATCACGGATTTTCTTGTCATCAGTGTCAAGAGCGTTTTTAATTTCGTCAATAGCAATTCTTTCAACATCATCATACAAATCGTGGTTGATGTCAAAAGCTTCGTATTTAATCTTTTCCTTTTTGCCTACTGCATCAGCAATTTCGTCAACAAAATCACAAAGCTTTTTAATTTCCTCGTGAGCAAGCATAATTGCATTGTAAACAACATCGTCAGGAACTTCCTTAGCACCTGCTTCAATCATACAAACCTTCTGGCGAGTACCTGAAACAGTCATATTAAGCTGACTTACTTCTCTCTGCTTAGCAGTTGGGTTAATAACAAACTGTCCATCAACAAGACCAACAAATACGCTTGCAACAGGGCCGTTGAAAGGAATGTCGGAAATTGCAATAGCAATAGCTGTACCCATCATAGCGCCAAATTCAGGAAGGTTGTCCTGTTCAACACACAAAACTGTTGAAACGATAGAAACGTCGTTTCTAAGGTCTTTTGGGAACAAAGGTCTTATTGGTCTGTCAATAACACGGCTTGTCAAGATTGCCTTGTCAGAAGGTTTACCTTCTCTCTTTGTAAAACCGCCGGGGATTTTACCAACTGAATAAAGTTTTTCTTCGTAGTCAACAGATAGAGGGAAGAAATCCAC
>JAZSRE010000120.1:0-3159 GCA_045538345.1 Clostridia bacterium | reverse complement strand
TTATTGTTGGTGATAACGAAGTTGAGGCAGGTACTGTTTCAGTACGTTCACGCCGTAACGGTGATATGGGTTCTATGACAATAGACGAATATGTTGCATTTATAGAAAAAGAAATAGCAGATAAAGTAAGATAAGAATATAAAAATGTCCGTAACGAAAAACAAGGTGGATTATTCCACCTTGTTTTTTACACTAAATATTAAGTTTAATTACTTAATTTTTTTCGGTTTTCCTTGCGTTTTAAAGCTTCACTCCAGTTATTTATCTCTTCTTCGGTTTCAAGCTTTAAACCGGGGATTTTTTTAGGTTTTTCCTCGTCGTCAAGAGCAACCATTATAACATAAGCATTATTTATTAAAACAGTTTCACTGTTTAATTTTTCAACATAGGTCTTTACGTTTACTTCCATTGATGTTGTACCTGCATAAGTTATTTTGCCTTTTAAAACCAGGGTGTCGTTGGCATGGGCGGCTTTTTTAAACTCAAGATTGTCTATTGATGCAGTTGTAACATTAGAGGATGAGTGTCGTCGTGCAACCACTGCGGCAACTTCGTCAATCCACGCCATAAGTTTGCCACCAAAAAGTCTGTTGTATCCGTTTAAAGTATCCATTGTAAGAACATGTACCTGTTCGGTATATGAATCGCTTACCTTTTTATCCATAAAAACACTCTCCTTTGTAATATAAAGGCTATGACAAAATTGTCATAGCCTTTTGTTGTATAATTTTAAGACTTAGATTTCAACTCTCCAACCAAATGGGTCATCTAAAATGCCCCACTGAATACCTGTTAGTGTGTCATATAGCTTCTGGCTAAGTTCACCGATGTGCCCATCTCCGATAACGATAACGTCGTCCATATAACGAAGTTTACCAACAGGAGAAATTACAGCAGCTGTACCTGTGCCGTAAACCTCTTCTAAAGAACCGTCTTTAGCAGCTGCAACAAGTTCGTCAACAGAAATTTTACGTTCTTCCACTTCGTATCCAAGGTGTTTACACATCTGAATAACAGAGTTACGAGTAACACCTGGAAGTATACTTCCGTTAAGTTCAGGTGTAACAATTTTGCCATTGATTTTGAAGAAGATATTCATAGCACCAACTTCTTCAATATACTTTCTTTCAACACCATCAAGCCACAACACCTGTGAATAACCGTCATCGTGAGCTTTAACCTGTGCCTTCAAGCTTGCAGCGTAGTTACCGCCTGTTTTAGCGTAACCGATACCGCCTTTTACAGCACGTACATATTCATCTTCAATCCATATACCAACAGGAGCAAGACCACTTGCATAGTAAGCACCGGATGGTGAAAGTATAACCATAAACAAATATGTTTTAGAAGGTGCAACACCTAAAAATTCATCTGTTGCAATAATGAAAGGTCTAATGTATAATGATTCACCGTCGCCTTCAGGAATCCAGTCGCGGTCTACATCTACAACAGCTTTAACAGCCTGAACGAAGTCTTCTTCAGGAATCTGTGGTATGCAAAGTCTGTCGTTAGATAAATTTGCTCTTTTAGCGTTCATATCAGGTCTGAAAAGAAATGCCTTTCCGTCTTTACCTTTATATGCCTTCATACCTTCAAACATTTCCTGACCATAATGGTAAACCATAGCAGCAGGAGAAAGTTCAATTTTGTGAAAAGGCTCAATTCTTGCATCATGCCAGCCTTTACCTTCTGTGTAGTTCATAACAAACATATGGTCAGTAAAAATATGACCAAAACCAAGCTTATCACCTTTTTTTGGTTTTTCAGCCGGTGTAGTTGTTTTTGTAATTTTAATATCCAACATTATTGTTTACACTCCTTTAGAAATTATACCCTGTTTCAATAGCTTTCATATTAAGGCCAAGCATATCTGCCTTTTTAGCAGGGATAACTTTTTTAAGACCCTTTTCAACGTCTTCAAGTTTAATAATACCTGTTTCCTTAATCATCTTACCAAGCATAATCATATTTGCAAGAGTAGGAGCACCAATTTCTGCCGCCATAGCAGTAGCAGGAATGTAGTAAGCGTCAACGTCATCTCTTTCAACTTTTCTGCCAATAAGAGTAGAGTCTACAATAAGTTTTGCACCTTTTGTACAGGTACCTTCATACTTATCAAGTGAAGGCAAGTTCATAGCGAACAAAACGTCTGGGTTAGAAACGATTGGTGAACCAACAGGAGCATCACTTAAAATAACACTACAGTTAGCTGTACCACCACGCATTTCAGGTCCGTAAGAAGGAAGCCAGCTTACATTTTTACCGTCTGTAAGACCAAGGTATGCCAAAACTTTACCTGCAAAAAGTACGCCCTGACCACCAAAGCCTGCAATTAATATCTGTGATGTACTCATTATTTTTCCTCCTTACTTCTGTCTTTGTAAACACCCAAAGGATAGTATGGAAGCATATTTTCATCTAACCATTCCAAAGCCTTTTGAGGAGTCATACCCCAGTTTGTAGGGCAAGTTGAAACAACCTCAATTAAGGAGAAACCTTTGCCGTTAATCTGATTTTCAAAAGCTTTTTTAATAGCTTTTTTTGCGTTTTTAACATTTTTAACGTTATTTACAGTAACACGTTCTAAATATTCAGGACCATCAAGTTGAGAAAGCATTTCGCATACTTTAATAGGGAAGCCTGCTGTTTTAACATCTCTGCCGTAAGGTGAAGTCTGTGTAACCTGACCCGGAAGAGAAGTAGGCGCCATCTGACCGCCTGTCATACCGTAAATTGCGTTGTTAATAAAGATAATTGTGATGTTTTCATTTCTTGTAGCGGCGTGAACAGTTTCAGCCATACCGATAGAGGCAAGGTCACCGTCTCCCTGATATGTGAATACTACTTTGCTTGGGTCTGCACGTTTTATACCTGTTGCAACTGCAGGAGCACGTCCGTGAGCAGCTTCAGCCATATCACATGCAAAATAGTTGTATGCCAAAACCGCACAACCAACCGGAGCAACACCGATAGTTGAACCTTCAATACCAAGTTCGTCTATTACTTCAGCCACAAGTCTGTGTACAATACCATGTGTACAACCGGGGCAATAATGTAGTGGCACATCTGTAAATGCTTTTGGTTTATCAAATACTACAATTATAGAGCACCTCCGTATGCTTTCTTGAATTCTGCATGTAACTGCTGCGGTGAAACAAT
>JAZSRE010000037.1:0-2820 GCA_045538345.1 Clostridia bacterium | reverse complement strand
GTAGCACCTTTTTTGTTTTATTTTTTAATTGTGAATAAATTGTTAAGTCTATTGACAAAATGGTAGATAGGGTGTATCTTATATTTAGTGATTAGCACTCGGCATAGGCGAGTGCTAACAGAAGCAATTTTTCCCAAATAGAGGTGAGAATGTGGAACTGAGTGAAAGAAAAAGAAGAATACTTGGTGCAATAATAGAAAGTTATATTGAAACTGCAGAACCTGTAGGGTCAAGAACTATTGCGAAGCTTTCGGGTATGAACATCAGTTCTGCGACAATCCGTAACGAAATGGCGGACCTTGAGGAAATGGGGCTTTTAGTCAGTCCGCACGCTTCTTCGGGGCGTATACCTACAAGCATGGGTTACAGAGTATATGTTGATAAGCTTATGACACAGTATGAAATGTCAAACAAAGAGCTTTCAAAAATGCAGTCTATGATGGAACTTCAGGTTGGAAACATAGACAGTATGGTGCAGGAAATTGCAAACATATATTCAAAGCTTACAAATTATACGGTAATTGGTTTTTCGCCGGGCACAAACAAGGGCTTTATAAAAAACTTTCATATGGTACCTGTTGATGAACACACTGCACTTTTAATAGTGGTTACCGATAAAAACGCAGTTAAAAACAAAAAGATAACCTTTGATTTTGAAATTAGCCCTGACGAATGTATGAAAATTTCAACAATGCTTAACGAAAAGCTTGTTGGGCTTACATCTGACAAAATTAATCTTTCAAAAATTACTGAGGTTCAGGATAGTATGCAGGAGCATAAAAATATACTTATGAGCATACTTGATTTTATAAATGAATGTATTGAATCACTTGATGATTCGGAGGTTTTTTCAAAGGGTGTTACAAATCTTTTGAGTTTTCCTGAATACAGTAACGTTAAAAAGGCAAAAGAACTTCTGGAATTTTTGGATAACAAAAACAACGTACACAAGGCTATTGCATTGGGAGAAAACAAAAAGGTTAAAATTATAATTGGTGATGAAAATGATGTTATGGAGCTTAAGGATTGCTCAATTATTCTCTCGCCATACAATGCAGGCAGTAAGGGGTACGGAATAATTGGTTTGATTGGACCGACCAGAATGAATTATTCTAAAGCGGTTTCAAATATAGAATTTTTAACACAACAGTTTGAACATCTCTTGCCGGGAGGAGGCGACAACAATGAACAAGGAAAAGACAACTGAAACCAATGAAGAGTTGGAACAGGAAACAGTTGAAGAAGCAACTGAAAATACTGAGGCAACTGAGGAAGTTGAAGAAAAAGACCCGTTGGCAGAACTTAACGAACAGTATTTGAGGCTTGCGGCTGAATATGATAATTACAAACGCCGTACAACTCAGGAAAAGGTACAGATTTATACAAACTCCGTTGCAGAGGTTTTAGAAAAGATTTTGCCTTTTGTGGATAATCTTGAAAGAGCAACTGCAGTTGAGGTAACAAGTGAAGATGCAACTCAGCTTTTAGAGGGCATAAAGCTTGTACAGAGACAGTTTTTAGAAACACTTACATCAATTGGTGTTGAAGAAATTAATGCTGTGGGGAAAAAATTTGACCCTAACCTTCACAATGCAGTAATGCATGTTGTTGATGAATCAATTGAGGGTGAGGAAATTGTAGCCGAGGAATTTATAAAAGGCTATAAATATAAAGATAAAGTAATAAGACATTCAACCGTAAAGGTTGCAAACTAATTATGTTAAATATGAAAGGATGATAAATTATGGCAAAAATTATTGGTATTGACTTAGGTACAACAAACTCATGTGTAGCGGTTATGGAAGGTGGAGAACCTGTTGTAATCCCTAACGCAGAGGGTGCAAGAACAACTTCTTCAGTTGTTGCTTTTTCTAAAAACGGCGAAAGACTTGTAGGACAAATTGCAAAGCGTCAGGCTGTTGCTAACCCTGATGGTACAATTGCTTCAATTAAAAGAGATATGGGTACAGACAGACGTGTTTCTGTGGATGATAAGAAATTTTCTCCACCGGAAATTTCTGCAATGATTTTGCAAAAGCTAAAGGCTGATGCAGAAGCTTACCTTGGTGAAACGGTTACTCAGGCAGTTATTACTGTTCCTGCTTATTTTAATGACTCTCAGCGTCAGGCTACAAAGGATGCAGGTAAAATTGCAGGTCTGGAAGTTCTTCGTATTATAAACGAACCTACTGCAGCAGCTTTGGCTTACGGTCTTGATAAAGACAATGACGAAAAGATTATGGTGTATGACCTTGGTGGCGGTACTTTCGACGTATCTATTCTAGAAATCGCTGATGGCGTATTTGAAGTTTTGGCTACAAGCGGTAACAACCGTCTTGGCGGTGATGACTTTGATAACAAAATCGTTAACTATTTGGCAGAAGAATTTAAAAAGGACAATGGCATTGACCTTAGAAACGACAAAATGTCACTTCAGAGACTTACAGAAGCTGCTGAAAAGGCAAAGATTGACCTTTCAGGTGTAACTTCAACAAATGTTAATTTGCCGTTTATTACTGCTGATGCAACAGGTCCTAAACATCTTGATATTACAATTACAAGAGCTAAATTTGATGAAATTACAGCTGACCTTGTAGAAGCTACAATGGAACCTGTAAGAAACGCTCTTCGTGATTCAGGTCTTTCAGCATCTGAAATCAGCAAGATTTTGCTTGTTGGTGGTTCAACACGTATCCCTGCTGTACAGGAAGCTGTTAAGAGAATTATTGACAAAGAACCTACAAAGGGTATCAACCCTGACGAATGTGTTGCTATGGGTGCTGCTATTCAGGGTGGTGTACTTGGCGGTGACGTTAAGGG
>JAZSRE010000178.1:0-38836 GCA_045538345.1 Clostridia bacterium | reverse complement strand
TAGCCTTTTTTTCATTTTCAATTAACCACATTTCGCTTACGCGTTCTATATCATTCATCTTTTCTACCCTCTGCATCTTCAGGTGTTTCAAGTATAATTTTACCAAGCTTACATGCGCGGAATTCGTCGAGCAAAATCCTTGCAGCGCGGTCGTAGTCAACATCCCCGCCTGATATTAAGCATCCTCTTTTTTTACCTATATCAAACAATATTTCGTGGCCCATAAGCCCATCCACAGAAGAAAGTTTGTATTTTTCGCAAAGTGTTTCGGGCGCTTTTTTTGCAAGTAATGTGCAAAGTTCACAAGCCACCTCTGCAACATCATAAACCTCATCACGGATAGCCCCTGTAAATGCAAGATTTTTTCCCACAAACTCATCCTCAAATTTAGGCCACAAAATACCCGGGGTATCTAAAAGTTCGTAACCTCCGCTTATGCGTATCCACTGTTTAGTTGTAGTGACACCCGGTCTGTCCCCTGTTTTTGCACCTGCTCTGCCCGACAGCTTGTTTATAAAAGACGATTTGCCTACATTAGGGATACCCACAACCATCATACGCGGGTCACGTTCTCTCATACCTTTTTCCATTTCTTTTTTGGTCTTATCCTTAAGTGCATTTTTTATTTCGTTTTTTAAGGCCCCTATTCCCGTACCCTTTATGCTATCTACGGGAACTGCAGTTATACCCTTGCTTTTATAATATGCAACCCACTGCTTTAACATATCCTCATCTGCCATATCGCACTTATTAAGTGCAATAACACGAGGGGTTTTACCTAAAATTTCCTCCAATATAGGGTTGGTTGAGGAATAAGGAATACGAGCATCCTTAAGTTCAACAACAATATCAATTAATTTTAAATTTTCAGTTATAAGCCTGCGGGTCTTTGCCATATGGCCCGGAAACCACTGTATATTCATAAGCAACCACCTTTATTTCAATACACCAAGTTTTTCAAATGGCCATATTCTAAAAACAGCCTTTCCCATTATATCGTCTTCGTGAACACAACCATAGTAAATTGGTGCTTCTATTACCTTTCCCGTTTCAAAATCAGAATAAGTGTAGTAATAGTCACCCTCATCCCCTGTTTCCTTTATACTTGAAACATCAAGGCTTCTTCCGTCGTGACTTTGCATACGGTTATCACCCATTACAAATACACAATCTTCAGGAACAACAAGAGGCTCTGACCTTCTGCCAAAATCAACATCCCCGTTTTTGTTAGTAGGGTTTTTAATATACGGTTCGTCATAAAGCTCGCCGTCTACATATACTATACCATTCTGCCCATTTGCATCAAAGTCAATATAAACAGTTTGCCCTTCAGTAGCAACTACACGCTTGATATAAGGTGTATCCTTATGCATATCTGGCCTGAAAACTACAATATCACCCTGCTCAGGTTCATAGCCAAGCTTTACAACAACAAGTCTATCCCCCGTATGCATTGTGCTTTCCATAGAAGGGCCGTCAACTTGTACAAGCTCAAAAAAATACGTGCGTATAACAAATGCTACTACAACTGCAACAACAATTGCCACAAACCATTCCTTAAGTTCTTTTTTAAAATCGAATTTTTTAGGTTCTTCGGTTGTTATTTCATCAGAAAGTTCATCAACTATATTTTCATTTTCAAAATTATTTTCCACTATACATCTCTTCCTTTCATCAAAATGTTATATATTATATTCTATCACATATAATAAAAAATTACCATATTTAGTAAGAAAAAATTTCAAAAAATTAAAAAGGCGTGGTTGAAGCCTAAGCCGCAACTACGCCAATTCAATTTCGTATTAAAGTCTTTCTTTAACCTTCGCTGCCTTACCAACTCTATCACGTAGATAGTATAGTTTAGCACGACGAACTTTACCTTTACGAACGATATCAATACGATCAATGTTAGGAGAATTAACAAGGAATGTTTTTTCTACACCTACACCGTATGATACTCTGCGTACTGTGAAAGTTTCAGCAATACCGCCATGCTTCTTAGCAATGATTGTACCTTCAAACATCTGGATTCTTTCTCTTGTACCTTCTTTTACTTTGATGTACACATGAACAGTGTCACCAACGTTTAGCTGTGGCAAGTCAGTACGAATCTGTTCCTTACCAATTTCGTTCAAGATATTCATCATATATCTTCCTTTCTTCATAGACATTCATGCATACTCCTTGTACACAGAGGACTATCCGTTTTAAACCGCATTATATTCTAACATACATTTTTGTAAAATGCAAGTACTTTTTTAAAATTTATCAAAAAAATTCTGCCATCATCATTTCAAGTGCTGCAAAACCATCTAAAATTCCAGACTTTATCTGCAAATCATATTCTGCACAGATTTTCATACCGTTTCTGATTTTTTCCTTCGGATACCTCTTTGATTCTGCAGAAAGTTTAGATGCAAGCCACTTTCTGTTAGGAGCAAGAAACTCCGCCGCATTTTTCCCTTCCTCACCCATAATGCGAAACATATAAAGGTCCGCAAGTTGTTTATAAATGTTCATAAAAATAACAATAGGTTGTTCCTTGTTTGTTTTAAAACCATTAAGAATTTTATAGGCATTTTCCGTATTTCCGCTAAGCAGATGGTCTGCCATTTCAAAAACTCTGTACTGCACAGGCACCTTTACAAGCTCATCTACCATTTGACGTGTAATTATCATTTCTTCTGTTGAGGAACTGAGTTTTTCACATTCTACGAACAATTTTTCCATAGACCTCTCACAAAGGTTTATAAGATATTCCGCATCAACATTACTCATTTGCTTTTTCTTTGCCGAAAGTTGCATAGAAATCCACGCGCGCAAATCCGACACACTTTGTTTTTTAAATTCAACAACCTCGCCTTTTTTATTTATTACATCCAAAAGAGTCTTTTTAATTTTTGACAGCTCTTCCTCTACAATAATAACTACCGCATAATCGGGAATGTTTTCAAAAATTTCAGCAAGTGGCTTCTGGTAATCCTTAAGCTTTATAAACTTTGTATTTTTAAGTATTATAATCTTCTTTTCTGCCATAGTGGGGTATGATTCAACATCATTTGCAAAAGATTCATAACTTTCGTTATCTTCATTGTAAAAACAATAATTAAACTCCTTAAATCCTCCATTTATCACCATATCGGAAATTTTCTTCACATACATATCAATCAGAAACTTTTCCTCACCTGTAAACAAATATATATTTTTTATTTCTTCACACTTTAACTGTTGTTTTAATTTTGCTACGTTAATCATTTTACCACCACCAATCAATATATCGATATCAAAGGCTCCCGATCTTTTTCAAAAATCATTCGTACCATTCCATCAACAGACGTTATATATTTATTGCCAAGTTCACATATTGTATTTTTATCTGTTGAATAAATACAATATTCCGCAGAAAATTCACCAATACCTTCAGCCTCGTAAGGCACGCACACAACCGTATATGCTCCTATATTTTCGAGTTTTTTATCCACAGGAATTGCAATTATATCATCAAAAGTTTTAACAAGCAAACAACGGCTATCCCCTCGCTTGGTAAAGTTAAATTCCACGCTGTCTGTTTTAAAATTACAACTATTGTAATTATAATATAAAACCTCTGTTTTTTCAAGGTTCAAATTTTTTATGTTCATACCATCAGGTAGTATAGCATATTTGACATCATACCTTTGGCAAAGTTTTTCAAGGCCTTTTGTATGCGAGGGTGTGCTTTTTGTAATTATAACACTGTAAATCTCTTTTATCCCGTACTTAAGAGCATATTCACAAGCATCTTCCGAACAGTTTATAAGAATATTATTTCCACAATCGGTTTGGATGTGTTGCATATTGAAATTTCCACAATTTATAAAATTTACCGAAATTTTGTTTGTATCATCTGCCGTGCTTATAAACGCCCCATTTACAAAAACACTAACCGACAAAAGAAACATACTACATATTAAAATCATGGACTTTTTTCGTAAAACCATATAAAAAGCAATTAGTAAAATCACCCATACCACAAACTGATATGGCTTGGTAGACGGCAGGTAAATATGCAACCAGTCAATTGATGCAAAATAGCCCGCCAAATTTAGTATTATTTTAGCAACTGCGCTGGCATAGCAAGAAACAAAAGGTACAACACACCCCACATAACCAAAAAGCACTAAAAACGGCATTAAAGGTATGGCAATTACATTTACAAAAACAGTTTCCAAAGAAAAAACATTGCAATAATATATGCTAAGGGGCAACATCATAACCCATACGATTAATGGAATTGTAAACCATTTTGCTTTTAAAAATTCGGCATAAAACACTATGATAAATGTAGCAACAAAAGAAAGAATAAACCCCGGATTTGCCACATAAAACGGATTTATTATACAAATTATAAGCCCTGCGGTTGAAAGGTTTATAACCGAATCACTTCTCTTTCTAAAGCAAAGAAAACCAACACTCAAAACAGCCATTATACCTGCTCGTATAACGGAGGCTCTTCCTCCAACTACAAGTGTATATGCCAAAACCAATAACAACGCAAAAACAAATTTAGCAATCTTCTTTTTGCTAAAAACCCTGGAAATTCCAAGAAATAATGAAAGGAAAATTCCCACATGCAAACCCGATATTGCAACAATGTGTGATATTCCGCTTAAGGCAAAATCATTAGCTGTGCCATCATCAAGATAATCCTTATCACCGATAAGTACAGCTATTATAAACCCTTTGACTTGTTCAGATGTTTTAAATAGCATAACCCTGTCTTTAATAAAATTTCTTACACTGACCCCTAAATCAGCTTTCCTAACCTCACCCTTCACTTCAACCTTATCACAGGTAAGGTACCCTACATTACCATCAAGTGCATTATATAGACGGCTGTTAAAACCGCCAGGATAAGGAGCAACAGAATGCCTTTGCAAAACCCCTTCTACCGCTACATATTCATTCACTTTTGGAATATCTTCTCCAAAATTATATATTGTATATATTTTATCTACCGTTTTTAACTCAAAAAATTTATTGCCTTGGTCTGTAACTACTCCCTCAATATTAACTTTGGTACCATAAAGCATATCAACATCCCGAAAGGTTTTCCAATAATGAAAAGCCCCCATAAATACGCCCAAAGAAAACGCCATAATCAATACCAAGGTCAAAATATTTAAAAAGCTCTTTTTTCTAAAAACAATAATTTTTATTGCAAAGATAAAACATACAGAAACTAAAATTCCAAGCAAACTTGTTATATCAAAGGTTAAAGAACAAAAGCAGCCAAACAAAATACACAATATCATTATAGCATAAAAATACATTATTCTCCCTCCTTCGACAAATTATATTATACCTTACCTCCAAAAAAATGCAATAGAAAAGTTGTTATTTACACGACGCAAAATTTGTGATAAACTGTAAATAAGACACTATAAAAGGAGGATGCATTTTGCAGGATTTGAAATTACCTTTGGATTTTGTAGACAATTACATATTAAAAACAAAACCGGAATATGCAATGGTATACCTGTATGCATTCCGCCACAAGGATAATGGAGCATCAGTTGATGCACAAACTATTGCATCTGCCCTTAATTTAAAAATCGATACCGTAAATGACTCCATAGCATATTGGTGTGAATTGGGCTTTGATATTTTTACCACAAAAAAATTCCCGCCCAAAGCGGAAAAAAGCAAATATTCTTCAGGTGATATTGCTCAGTTTGCCGCTTCAGACAAAGAACTTGCCATTTTATTTGAGGAAACCGAAAAAATTATGTGCAAGGTTTTATCTCCCAACAACCAGCAAACTCTTTACTGGATATATAATGACCTTGCTATGAGTTCTGCGACAATTATTTTAATGCTTAATTATGCAAAATCCAAAGATAAATGCAATATGAAATATATTGAAAAATTGGCTTTTGACCTTTCCGAAAAGGGAATATTTACTTTTGAGGAAGCAGAAGAATACTTTAACAGTCTTGAACGGGAACTTTCATACGAGGCTCGGCTTAAAAAGCTTTTTGGTCTTGAAAGAAACTTTATTTCTACGGAAAAAGGCATAATTTCAAGTTGGTGTACTAACCTAAAACCAACAAAAGAACAGTTGCTAAAGGCTTATGAAATATGCATTGAGCGAACAGGCAAATTTTCCGCCAAGTATATAAATGCAATTTTAGAAAACTGGAAGGAACAAAAAAATCCCGCATCATTAAGCAGAGAAACTGTTTCTACTCCAAAGGCAACTAAATTCAATAATTTTCAGCCACGTTCAAACATAGATTATAAAAAGCTTGAACTTGAGGCCCTTAGAAAAAGACTTGCAAAAAGCAAAGAAGGTGATATAAATGGATAATTTCAAAAGTGATATTCACAACGAGGTAATGCGCGAATATGAAATTATACGTTCCAAAAACGAGGCTATACACAAAAATAACAAAGAACAAATATACATTCACATTCCAAGAATAAAGGAAATTGATGAAATGCTTTCAAAAGTTTCTCTTAAAGCTTGTAAGCTTCTTTTGGAAAACAGTGCAAATCATGAAAAAATAATTGAAGATTTAAGAGTAAAAACAGAAAGCCTTTCCAAAGAAAAGGCCAAGCTTTTAACGGATGCAGGTATGCCCGAAGATTTTATGAACGAAATATATACTTGCACTAAATGTATGGACAAAGGTGTAGTTGACAACAAATGGTGCAAATGTTACTACGACAAGGTACAAAAAGTTATGCAGAAAAGGTCAAATATATGTGCAGATAAAATGCATAGTTTTGACAAATTCAACATCAAGTTATACTCCAATGTGCCTGATAGTGAATTTGACAATGCAACACCTCGCGAAAATGCAAAGAGCATTTACGAAACAGCAGTTAAATATGCAAAATTAGATGATTCCGTTTCAAGGCAAATGTTATTTTATGGAAGCACAGGCCTTGGAAAAACATTTACATCCGACTGTATTGCAAAAGAATTTATAAAAAACGGCAAAGATGTTTATTACACCTCTGCACCAAGGCTTTTTTCTATATTTGAGGATTATAAATTCGGAAGAAATACAACTGCAGAAGCAAAAAGGATTATAGACTACATTTCAGAAGTTGACCTGCTTATAATTGACGATTTGGGTACAGAATTCCGCACGCAGTATATAGACAGTATTCTTTTTGATATTATCAACACACGTATAAACGAAAAAAAATATATGATTATAAGCACAAACCTTACACCATCTCAACTTGAAACCACATATTCACAAAGAATATCTTCAAGAATTTTAGGTAATTTTGAAACAATACCATTCTTTGGTAACGACCTTAGGATAAAATCATAAACAAAATAAAAAAGGACGGCAGCCGCCGTCCTTTTTGTTTTTTATTATACCAAGCCCTGAGCCTTCATAGCCTCTGCAACTTTTAAGAAACCTGCGATATTAGCACCTGCAACAAAGTTGCCTGCCATACCATATTCTGCAGCTGCAGCACTTGTGTTCTTATAAATGTTAACCATAATGCCATGTAGCTTTTCGTCAACTTCTTCAAATGTCCAGCTATATCTCATGCTGTTCTGAGACATTTCAAGAGCAGATGTAGCAACACCGCCTGCATTTGCAGCTTTTGCAGGGCCAAACAACAAGCCCGCATTCTGGAAAGCTGCAATAGCTTCAGGAGTAGAAGGCATATTAGCACCTTCTGCTACTGCGTAGCAACCGTTAGCAATAAGCTTTTTAGCTGATTCTTCGTTAATTTCATTCTGTGTAGCACATGGAAGAGCGATATCACACTTAATACCCCAGATACCTGAGCAACCTTCATGATATTCAGCAGTTGGATGAGTTGTAACGTATTCTTTAATTCTCTTTCTTTCAACTTCCTTAATCTGCTTAACAGCATCAAGGTCAATACCATTTGCATCATAGATGTAGCCGTTAGAGTCACTCATTGCAACAACCTTTGCGCCAAGTGTCATAGCCTTTTCGCAAGCGTAAATAGCAACGTTACCTGAACCTGAGATAACAACTGTTGCATCCTTAAATGACTTGCCTGCTTCCTTTAACATTTCATCTGTGAAATAGCATAGTCCATAACCTGTAGCCTGTGTACGAGCCAAAGAACCACCGTAAGTAAGACCCTTACCTGTAAGTACGCCTGTATATTCATCGCGTAGTCTTTTGTACTGACCAAACATATAGCCTATTTCACGAGCGCCAACACCGATATCACCTGCAGGAACGTCTGTATCTGCACCAATATATTTGCTAAGCTCTGTCATAAAGCTCTGGCAGAATCTCATAACTTCGTTGTCTGACTTACCCTTAGGATCGAAGTCGGAACCACCCTTACCGCCGCCGATAGGAAGACCTGTAAGAGAGTTTTTGAAAATCTGTTCAAAACCAAGGAACTTAATAATACCTGAGTAAACAGATGGATGGAATCTGATACCACCCTTGTATGGGCCTATTGCACTGTTAAACTGTACACGGAAACCGCGGTTAACCTGTGCCTTACCATTGTCATCAATCCAAGGAACTCTGAAGTAGATAACTCTTTCAGGTTCAACAAGACTGTCAATAACACCTGTTTCAATATATTCAGGATGAGCCTCAATAACAGGCTCTAAAGATTCAAGTACTTCTCGTACTGCCTGGTGGAATTCAGGTTCAGCAGGGTTACGCTTAACAACTGTTTCCATCAAATTTTCCAAATACGCATTCTTAAACATTTTTATTCCTCCAATCATTATATGAATATTTTACACCCATTTTTTTCATATTTCAATAGAAATTTAAGTATTTATCCATTTTTTTACTACTTGAATAGAAATTTATATAATTATATATTCATTTTTGTATTTTTTATTAAAATATCAGTATTAAAAAAGAAAAACATCACTAATGGATGTTTTTCTTAGCCAACTAAATTTCTGTTGGATTTTCCCAGTTGTGCCATACATTTTGTACGTCGTCACTATCTTCCAGATGCTCAATAAGTTTATTCATCATCAAAATATCGTGCTCGTCAGTAAGTGCTGTTTCTGTCTGTGGCACAAACTGTGCTTCTGCCTGTGCAATTATATAACCCATACCTTCTAATGCTTCACTTACATTTGAAACATTATTAGGGTCTGTTGTAATTTCAAAGCCATCTTCATTAGCCTCAACATCATCTGCCCCTGCCACTAAGGCATCCATCATAACCTGTTCTTCATCAAGACTGCCGTTGTTTTCAATAAGGATAATGCCTTTTTTATCAAACATAAACATTACGCAACCGCTTGTACCAAGATTGCCTCCAAATTTATCAAAATAATGACGCATATCTGATGCGGTACGGTTTTTGTTGTCTGTTAGAGTTTCTACAATAACGGCCACACCGTTAGGACCATAACCTTCATATACATTTTCTTCGTAATTATTTGCACTACCCTCACCGGATGCCTTTTTAATACTTCTCATAATTGTATCATTAGGCATATTGTTGGACTTACATTTTGCAATAACGTCCTTAAGTCTTGAATTTACAGCAGGGTCCGGACTTCCACCAGTTTTAACCGCTACTGCAAGCTCTCTTCCAAGCTTTGTAAAAATTTTACCTCTTTGTGCATCATTTGCACCTTTTTTTCTCTTAATTGTTGCCCATTTACTATGTCCTGACATCTTTTTACTTCCTTTTCTTTAGTCTTCTTTTACAAATTCCTTAAGACTTGCGGCAAGTCCTGCTATACCTTGAATTTCTGAAGGAATTATTATTTTTGTTGATTTACCATCTGCAACCTTTTCAAGCGCTTCCAGTGCCTTTATAGTCAATACGCCATTTTGCGGATTGCTTTCGTTTATTCTTCTGATACCCTCAGCAGTAGCCTCCTGTACCTTTAAAATTGCCTCTGCCTGACCTTCTGCCTCTTTAATCTGCGCTTCCTTCTTAGCTTCAGCAAGTAATATCGCAGCTTCCTTATCAGCCTGTGCACTTAAAATCTGCGCTTCTTTCTGACCTTCGGCAACAAGGATTGCAGAGCGTTTTTCACCCTCAGCACGAAGGATTGCTTCACGTCTTTCTCGTTCCGCCTTCATCTGCTTTTCCATTGCATCCTGAATTTCTCTCGGAGGCAAAATGTTTTTAAGTTCAACCCTGTTTATCTTAATGCCCCAAGGGTCAGTGGCCTCATCAAGAATTGAACGCATCTTTGTATTTACAGTATCACGTGATGTAAGTGTCTGGTCAAGTTCAAGGTCACCTACTATGTTACGCAAGGTTGTTGCAGTAAGGTTTTCAATAGCACTCATCGGATAATCTACCCCATAAGTATAAAGCTTAGGATCGGTAATCTGAAAATATACAACAGTATCAATCTGCATTGTAACATTATCCTTTGTAATAACCGGCTGAGGTTTAAAGTCTACAACCTGTTCTTTTAATGTAACCCTTTTTTCAATCCTGTCAATAAAAGGAATTTTTACATTAAGACCTACGCCCCATGTTGCGTGATATGCCCCAAGCCTTTCCACAACATAGGCTTCAGCCTGAGGAACTATACGTATATTTGAAATAATCAATACTATAAGCAAAACTAAAATTATAAGCAAAATCATAAATCATAGACCTCCTTTATTTTTTAACAACTGTTTTAACAACTGCTTTTACCCCTTCAATGGAGGATATAACCACTCTTTCTCCCATTTTCAAAGGATATTCACATTTTGCAGACCAAACCTGGCCGTCTACCTTAATCTGCCCCTTATTTTCAACAGGGTCAATTGTTTCAACAACAATTGCCTCCTTACCTATAATGCGGTCTGCATTAGTTGGCTGAATTTTAGGTGCAACTCTGCTTTTAATAAGCGGACGAGTAAAAACCAATAACAAGGCGGAAACAACCACAAACACCGTTGCGGTAACAAACACAGACTGTGTAAATACCGAAGTCAAAGCCGCCGCAAGAGCACCCCCACAAAACCATATACAAACAAGCGGGGCTGTAATTAATTCCAAAACGCCAAATGCAATCGCCGCTGCAAGCCACACAATAACAAGTTGGTTCATAACCTCACACCCTTTCTGCTTTAAATTTTATCACAAAAAGCCGTTATTTGCAACATTATTTTATTTCCAGTATCAATTCTTTTAGTTTTTCCTTTTTGTTAAGATTTGGGTTTTGCATAACCATATCTAAAAGGTCATTCATAACCCTGCCGACCTCTGTACCCCATATTCCTGCTTCCATTACGTCGTTACCTGTTACGGCAAGATGTTTTAAACTATAAGGTTCTTCTTTTACCTTATCAAATACAGCTTTATACTCACAAGGACATTTACCGTATACGTCTTTTAAAATTAATGCTTTTTCAAAAATAGCTTCACCATACTTATTAAGCATTTTTTTAATATCGTATTTTGTACACTCAAAATCCGAATTTGCACATTGTATTATTTTTAAAACATTGTTTTTAGTTTCATTATCAAACTTAAGACGATTAAAAATATCCCTTGCATCACGTACATCGTAAAGCAAAGCTGAAAGTTTAATTTCTTTATCGCAAGGTACACTAAGTATTATTTTTTCAAAATCCACCTCAGGAATTATAACCTTGGCAACCCCACTTTCAAAAAGCAACCCCAAATCACTGTCCGCTTCAAGCATTTTCAAAAACTCAACCTGTATTCGCTCCGCACTTATGTTTTCAAGCAGATGTCTGTTTCTATTAATTGCCTCAAAGGTTTTATTTTCTATTTCAAAGCCAAGTCTTATTGCAAAACGTATTGCTCGCATAATACGAAGTGCATCCTCCAAAAAGCGAGTATCTGCATCTCCAACACATCGGATAATTTTATTATTTAAATCATCCACACCGCCATACAAATCCACAAGCCCCAATTTATCGCTATACGCCATTGCATTTACCGTAAAATCACGGCGTTTTAAGTCTTCCCTTATATCAGTCGTAAAGTCAACGCTTTCAGGACGACGATTATCTTTGTATTTTCCGTCTATTCGGTAGGTTGTAACCTCTACAGGTTTTTCATCTGTAAGCACAGTTATTGTGCCGTGCTTTATCCCTGTATCAAAGTGGCGTGGAAAACATTTTTTTATATCTTGTACAACTGCGTTTGTTGTAACATCCCAGTCATCAGGATTTTCCCCAAGCATTGCATCACGTACAGCACCGCCTACAACAAAAGCCTCATATCCATTTCTATCAAGAGTATCCATAACTTTTTTTACATATTCGGGTATCACAATCTTCAAACCGCCACCTCCTTTATTATAATATACTATATTTTTTCAAAAATCTCAACAGTAACAAAAATTTTCACTCAACATAGTATATATTGTAACAAAAATTAAGGAGGATTTATATATGAGTTTGTTTGGTAATGGTTGCGGTTGCAACACTAACAGCGGATGCGGTCTTTTTGGCGGTAATGATACAATTTTGTGGTTTATCATTCTTTTCTTGCTTATTTTCTGCAACAACGATTGTGGTAGCTCTCGTCCATCTAACAACTGTGGTTGCGGTTGCGAAAACGAATGTTGCTAATTCAAAAACACAAAAACACCCATCCAATGGATGGGTGTTTAATTTATCTTTAATTTAATGAATATTTATTCTCATAAAGTTCATAGGTATTATTATATTCAACATTATTTGAATTTTTAAGGTTATTAAGATATTTATGAGTTTTAAATGCACCGTGATTTATTTCTATCATTGCAACAGCAATATTCGAACAGTGGTCAGAAATTCTTTCATAATTCGTAAGCACATCAGAAAGAATAAATCCCATTTCAATTGTACATTCCCCACGTTGCAACCTGTCAATATGTTTGGATTTGATTTCCGCAGTAAGCTTATCTATTACCTGTTCTAACGGTTCTACCTTTACAGCAAGAGAAATATCGTTGTTAATATATGCATTTATTGTATTATCAACAATTTCTTCCGCTGCACGGCGAAGTACAAGCAAATCCCTTTCTGCATCTTCCGTAAAAGCAAGTTTTTTTGTAACAAGTTCCTTTGCTGCCTTATAAAGGTTAAGAGCGTGGTCTCCAAGACGTTCAAAATCACCTATACTGTGAAGCATGGTAAACTTGGCACGGCTGTCTTCATCGGAAAGTTCCTTGTTGGAAATTGCAATAAGATAATTGCCAAGTCTATCTTCATAGCGGTCAAGCATTTCTTCATCTTCAAACATTTTTCCCTCAATCTCTTCATCGAATTTATCAAATAAACTAAAGGACTGATGAATAATATCCTGTGAAACTTGTGCCATTTTACATGTAAGTTTTTTACATTCGGCTATTGCAACTGACGGAGTTGCAAGAAGACGGGAATCAATAAAATCTCTCTTTCCCTCTTTTTCCACATCATCAGTCTTTATAACTATATTTGCAATTCTTTCTATCTGTTTTGTAAAAGGTATTAAAAGAAAAGTTGTACTTATATTGAATATAGAATGTACCACCGCAATACCCACAGGAGTTATTGCCTGATTAACAAAATCCAAATCCAGTATTGCATTTACGCTGTAGAATGCTATCGACCACACCAGCGTACCCATAAGATTAAATGTAACATGAACAACTGATACCTTTCTTGCATTTTTACTTACCCCTATACTTGAAATAAGGGCAGTTACACAAGTACCGATATTTTGCCCCATAATTATTGGAAATGCTACGGAAAAATTAATTCTTCCCGTCATAGAAAGTGCCTGTAAAATACCAACTGACGCCGAAGATGACTGTATAATACCTGTAAGTACAGCACCTGCAACAATACCAAACAACGGATTTTCAAACATTACAAGCAAGTTTGTAAAACCAGGCATATCTTTTAGCGGTTCAACAGCCCCGCTCATAAGTTCCATACCAAACATAAGCACTGCAAAACCAATTAAAATTGACCCTATATCTTTATTTCTTGTACTCTTTGCCATCATAACCAGTATAATGCCCACAAGAGCAAATATCAAAGAAAAGTTTTCAGGCTTTAAAAGTCTTATGAAAACATTACTGCTTTCTATACCTATCATACTCAAAAGCCACGCTGTTACAGTAGTGCCGATATTTGCACCCATTATAATACCAACAGTGCGTCCAAAGTGCATAATGCCTGAATTTACCAGTCCCACCAAAATAACAGTAAGTGCCGACGATGACTGAATGGCTGCGGTAACAAGAATACCCAAACCCAAAGCCTTTAAGCGGTTAGATGTCATTTTCTGCAAAATAGTTTCAAGCTTTCCTCCCGCCATCTTTTCTAATCCTTGAGACATTACATTCATACCGTAAAGGAAAAATGCAAGCCCACCTAAAAGTGTTATTACGGAAAAAATGTCCATATAAAATCCCCCTTTGTTTTATATATATCTCATCATATAAAATATGTTATTTTACAACACAAAATAAATTATATACTGCACTCAAATTACTGTTATTTACTATAGACAAGGTCGCCGTTTCTCATATCATAACCAAATACTCTTCCATTGTCAAGGGCAATATGCCATATAGGAAAAGCCGTAACCTTAACGGTTTGGACCCTGTCCCCTATATAATAACCGCTTTTCATTTCTGTTACAGTAACTTTTTTTTCAAATTTGTTTTCCGTAGCAAAATCCACAAGAATTTCAACCGGTGAAACGGTATCTGCTGCTCCACCGTCAGTAACATAATCACCAAGCCAGTTGTTTCCCGAAATTTCTCTTATGCCCTTTTCATCAAACTTTACCTTTATATAAGAATCATAAAAAATCTTATTATCAAAACTCATATAAAAGCACACACAACTGTTGTCTTTGACAGTCAGATAATTAGTATCCCCAAGCAAACCCGAATTTTTTATAAGTTTTTTTGCATATTTGTAAGGATTGGATATTTCCATATCCTCGCTAATTACATACTTAAATGCGTTGCCTGTTATTTCCACACCGGTATCTATATAAAAATCCGCTCCCTTTTCTATTGCACTCCTTTTTGCAGTTTCAAGTACAGACACTACAGAATCGTGCCTGTTTTCAACATTGCAAATTTTAACAGAATTATGCCCCTTGGGTATAATATCCTCAGAAATTATAACATTATTTTTTCCCAGCACCTCAACAGTATTCAAAATAACATCATCACTTAAATTATTTTCAAGGTACACACTGTTAAGATATACTATTATCAAAAACAAATTAACTATGCTGAACAACCATATTAAAATTGTTTTTATCTTGCTCCATTCCATAGTATCAATTCCTTTGTAATTACATTTCTATATCTACAACCAAAGATTCTTCCTTGCCCCTTAATTTAAAAATCCATTTTGATATACCTGTACCCGAAGAATCAAAGTCATAACATCTGTAAACATCTTCAATTACCATACCATTGTCTTGATATTTCTCATATATTGTATCTATGCTCATAAGTACAGGTACAACAGAATTGCTTTTGCTGGTATATGAAATATCAGACAGATGAACAACAAGTTTAGTAATGTATCCCTCTTCAACCTTACCATAAACGGCATTTTCACATACGTTTGAATAATGTATAACAGTACCTTTATACATACTGTCTATTTTAACCTCATACACATTCTCCTTATTATCCTTAAGGTTGGATGAAAGGTGATAATCGAAATCACTATTATCTGCACGGGAAATATTCCATATTTTACCCGCCCCGTTCAATACATCGCAAACTGCCTGGTAACTGTTGGATATGCCTTTTGAAAGGCTTAAACCATTTTCCTTTGATACAGCACTGTATTCAATGGTGCCATCATTAAAAAATTTGATTGTGGCATTATTTTCAACAAAAGTTATAGTACCATCACTTTGAACTGTTTTGCGAAGTGAACTTGCAGTATAACCAAAAACATTAAGCACTTTTTCAGTAAATTCCTCAAACTCTTGTGAATCCGCAAAAACTTTGTTAGCAGAAAGTATAGGCTCGCTTCTTACATCAGTAGAAATCTCAAGCAATGATAAAGGAGAAAAAGCAACTTTCCTTTCCACTTCCTCACCGGATGCAGACATAACATCAAGATTTATTTCAAAAGCAAATGCATGGTTTTGCTGTTTCTGTCGAGTTGTTTCCTCAATAAAATTCAACAGATTATCCACATCTCCGCCAAACTCATACTGTGTTACTTTGTTAAGGGCCTCATTATATGTACAAATTGTAAATGTCCCTGTAGTAGTATTAGGCGTAATTATATATCCCGAAAAGTCAGATGCCTGTCCAAACACATTTGCAGCCCCATCAATCCCCAATAGTCTGCCAAACTCATTACCATTCATATAATATCCATAATCCACATAAACTGATTTTGCCTTAAAATAGTTTTTCCATTCATCATAAGAAATTTCAGTTGAATATACGTTTTGCTCAGAAATTTTACTAAGCAAGGGTTCAATATAACCCATACCGGCATTATAAAATTCCGACTCTTTAAGATAAACTTCTCTGGCACCGCCTCCGTTGACTACAATACGCCTCGGCTTTACGGTTTTAGCATAAAAATCCTCACCTGTATATTCTCCATTTCTATCTGCAAAAAAAGTAACAAGTTCACCAAGAACGGGAACATTTCTCGCAAACTCGCCAAAACCATTTGGCCACAGGTTGCTGTCAAACCATAGTTGAACAGTAAGTTGAATACTGTTTACAATAAGCAATATTAAAATGAATAGTTTTATACGTTCCTTATTCAAAACTAGTTCAATCTCCTTTAAAAAAGCTGTGCAGCCATAGGCTTACACAGCTTTAAAAACAATATTTTATCTTTTCGGCACCTGTGTAACATTAATTACCGCATTATTAAGTGTGTTCATAAAATTTGAACCAAGGTAAGTTATTTCCAATGGTACCGTCTGGTTTGAACTTCCTGCTTCCGCATAGCAAATCAAAGCGTTTTTGCCCTTTGCAAGTGTAATCTTTTTAAAGAATAATCCGCTTGCACCAATTGTCCAGGAATAAGTAGATTTTTTATACACACTTCCGTCAAAAATATACATTGTTACTTCTGCACCCGGACGGCCATAACCCGAAATAATATATGACATATCAAAAGTTGCAGATTTATCAGTAGGCGGGTTTGTAATGACAATGATGTTATTTGAATTACCCGCAGATGATGAATACAAAACATCAGGAGCTGCACACACAACCATAGCAGACATTATTGTAATCGCACAAACTAAAGCAATTATTTTTTTAATCATCATAAAACCTCCCATTAATATCAATTTACACTATTACATATATATTATAATACATTTTTTCAAAAAATCATATTACAGAAATATTACAATTTTGTTACAATTTTTGAAATGGCATAATTTTACGGAATATTTTTTATTATTTTACGTAAAAATATGATTATCAACATAAAAAAGGAGTGTTTAAACATGGACTTTATTTCACTGTTGCTGGTAATTATCGGTGCACTTAACTGGGGCAGTATCGGTATTTTTGGCTTCGATATAGTAGGCGCGCTTTTTGGTGGCCAGGGTTCTATAATAAGCAGAATTATTTTTACCCTCGTAGGCTTAGCCGGTTTGTGGGCAATTACATTCTTGTTCAGAGACAGGAGAAATATGTAACTTGCCGTTATTTAGCAAAAGGGTGGAAACAAATTTTGTTTCCACCTTTATTTATTGAATTTTTTCGGCAAGTTGTGAAGAAAAATCTTCCCATTGGGTGTATAGATTTTCGGACTTTGCTTTTTCCGAATCGAGATATTTGGAAATTTCAAGACTTTTTTCATAATCGGTTGCATTTTCAGGCAACATAAGCTGTTCTTCAAGCTCAGCAATTCTTTTTTCTGTTTCCTCTATCTCTTTTTCGATTTTTTCTATTGTATTTTTCAACTTACGAACTTCTGCTTCGTATTTTTTTTGAGCCTTATAATCGAGCTTCGCACTACTTACTTCTGTTTGACGTTCAACAACACAAGCGGATTCTTTTTTCTTCTGTGAAAAATATGTATAATCCCCGTCATACTTTTTAACTCCGCAACTGTGCATATAATATATTTTTGTAGCAAGTTTGTTTATAAAATAACGGTCGTGAGAAACTACAAACATAGTCCCGTCATAATTTAACAAAGCCTCTTCCAAAGCTTCTCTGGACCTTATATCAAGGTGGTTTGTAGGTTCGTCAAGAATCAAAAAATTAGCTCCTGAAAGCATAAGCTTTATAAGTGCAACTCTTGCCCTTTCACCACCACTAAGGCTTTTTACAGGGGTATACACATCATCATTTTTAAACAAAAATGCCGCCATTGCATTTCTAACTTCAGTTTGTGTCATTGAAGGATACGCATCCCACACCTCGTCAATAGCATCTTTTTCAAGAGACAGATTCTGCTGTTTCTGGTCAAAATACCCAACCTGGATATTTGCCCCTGTTTTTACCTGCCCTTCAATGGCATTAAGTTCTCCCGTAATAATTTTAAACAAAGTGGTTTTTCCGCACCCGTTGGCGCCAAGTAAAAATACCCTTTCACCACGGTTAACCTCTATATCTGCATTTTCAAATAGCATTTTTCCGTCAAACCCCATTTTAAGGTTGTTGCACCGCAGTACCTCTGTACCACCCATATTTACGGTCTTAAAGTTAAAACGGATATTTTCATTTAAAATTTCAGGCTTTTCAAGGTCTTTTTCCAGCCTATCAATTTGTTTTTGCTTACTTTCGGCAGTCTTTATATTTTTTTCTCTGTTCCATCTCTTTTGCTGTTCTATAATGCCCTCTATGCGTTGAATTTCCCTTGTTGTATTTTCATAATTGCGCAAAAGAGTTTTTTCACGCTCTTCCTTAAGCTTTGTGTATGTTGAGTAATTTCCGTTATAAACAGTAAGCTTGTTATTTTCAAGTTCAAATGTCTTATTTGTTACTCGGTCAAGAAAATATCGGTCGTGAGAAATTACAACAAATGCACCTTTATAGTCTCTTAAAAAATCTTCAAGCCATTCAGTAGATTCAATATCCAGATGGTTAGTGGGCTCGTCAAGTAAAAGCAAGTTACTCTCTCCAAGCAAAAGCTTGCATAAAATAACCCTTGTCTGCTGGCCTCCGCTTAGGGAAGAAAACTCCATTTCAAACTCTTCTTCCTTAAACCCAAGTCCAAGCAAGCTTGCCTTTGCCACATTTTTATATACAAACCCGCCATTGGCTTCATATTCCTCATTAAGACGATGTTGTTCTTCCGTAAGTTCTTCTAAATCCCCTACTCCGTTTATTATACGGCTTTCAATAGATTTTAGTTTGTTTTCTATATCAATAAGTGGCTTATATACTGACATAAGCTCTGCCCACAGGGTTTTTTCTGTATTCATCTGGGCGTGCTGTTGCATATATCCAAGGTTTAAATCCTTACTTTTGTACATTTCACCGCCGTCAAAATTAATTTCCTCGGTAAGTATTTTAAAAAGTGTGGATTTTCCTGTCCCGTTAGCACCTACAAAACCAATTTTGTCATTATGCTCTATGCTTAAAGATACCTTGTCAAATAAAACTCTTGTGCCAAATTCTTTTTTTATATTTGATGTGTTAACTAATATCATTGTACGCAAGTCCTTTATACTATACTGCCAAATATTATACATCAAAATACTGCCAAAATCAATATTATTGTTCTATTTTAATCCTTCCGCTAAGTTGTTCTATCCTGTAGGCAAAACCGTCATAGCCTCTCTCTATATGTTCTACACCCTCTATAAAAGTAGTTCCCTCTGCCGCAAGCCCTGCAAGCACAAGGGCGGCTCCTGCACGCAAGTCAGTTGCTTTTACGGTTGCACCGCTTAGTCTTTCCTGTCCTTCAACCACGGCAGTTCTTCCATCTACTTTTATTGACGCTCCCATCCTACCAAGCTCAGGAACATGCATAAAACGGTTTTCAAAAACTGTTTCCACCACCATACTTGTCCCCTTTGCTACACTCATAAGAGCAACATAAGGTGCTTGTAAGTCTGTAGGAAAACCCGGGTACGGCATTGTCTTGATATCCGCTGCAGTTGCTCTTTTGCTTCCGTTAACCACAAGTGAATTTTCCTTAATTTGCGTTTTTATTCCACATTCATCAAGCTTTGCTATAACGGGTTTTAGATGGTCTGTTATTACATTTTTTATGGTAATGGTCCCATGTGTTGCCACCGCAGCAAAGGCGTATGTTCCTGCTTCAATGCGGTCAGGGATTACCCCGTGAGATGCTCCGCATAGCTTTTTGACACCCTCAATTTTCACGGTGTCAGATCCCGCCCCGCTTACCTTTCCACCCATAGAGTTTATAAAGTTTGCAAGGTCTGTAATTTCAGGCTCTGCCGCTGCATTTTCTATAACCGTAACTCCATCTGCAAGAGAAGCCGCCATAATGAGATTTTCCGTTGCTCCGACACTTGGAAAATCCAGATATATTTTCGCACCCTTAAGCCTTTTGCAGCTTGCCTCCACATAACCGTTGCCCTGGTCTATTTTTGCACCCATAGCCATAAACCCCTTAAGGTGCAAATCAACAGGCCTCGCACCTATCTGGCACCCTCCGGGAAGAGAAATTTTCACCCTTCCGTTTCTTGTAAGTAAAGGTCCCGCAACAAGAAATGACGCCCTTAATTTATTTACAGTTTCATAGCTCATTACGTCGCTTTTAAGGTCTCCTGCACAAATTTCGTATATACCATTTGCCAAATTTATTCTGCAACCTAAGCAATTTAACAGTTCACACATATTACTTATATCCAAAAGATTTGGAACATTAAAAATCTTGCAGCAATCTTCAGTAAGTAAAGTTGCCGCAAGTACAGGTAGCGCCGCATTTTTAGAACCGCTTACACATATTTCTCCATTTAAAGGCTTGCCGCCGTATATTACATATTTTTTCAAAAAAACAGTCCCTTCAAGAGTATTCATTATTAATTATACCCCTGCAAGGAACTGATATACTTATTATATTAAATTATTAAACAAGTGTTGAAATATCTTCTCCACACTGTTCGAGATAGTCAAGAACGTCCCTTCTTGTAAACATTGAAAGGAAAGAATATCTGCCGTTAAGTGCTTTTTTAATATATTCTATGCCTTCTTCCTTATTCCCCTTTACCTCTATTAAATATTTGCCATATTCATAATATCCCTCAGGAAATGCAGGCGAAAGTTCAAAAAGCTCATTATAGTATTTTTCAGCATTTTCATAATCCTTCATTTTAAGATATGTAAATGCAAGATTATCCACAATAATATCATCTGTGTTGTTGTATTCATACGCCTCAAGGTTGTATTCCAAAGCCTTTTCAAGGTTGCCACGGTGAACATACATATACCCAAGGCTTCCGTAAGTTGTTGTGGAAGCATAATGCCGGTGAACATACTCAAGCATTTCTATTGCCTCACCAACTTCTCCCTTTTTCCAAAGCACAAGGGCATGTGACCCTTTTAATTTTGCACGTTCATGGGGTTTTAATTTATCAAGCCCAATAAGGTTAAAAAGCTTGTTTGCCTCTTCAACATATCCCTCTTTTAAGGTAAGGTATGCATACCTTACGCGATGGTCAAACTTCATTTTGCCAAACTTTGAAGCAAATGCATAAAGCTTTAACGCCCCGTCTGCATTTCCAAAGCCATATTTATACTGTGCTATTGAAGCCAAGATATTGCTTCGGTTTTTTATAAGGTAAATAACTAAAACACAAAATGTCAAAACCGCAACTGTGAACATAATTTTCCTCCATATATCCAATTAAATCTACATTGTGAGTATACCACAAAATCCGCACAAATTCAACACGTATATTTTTTATATATTAATATGTAATTATTTTTACAAATTTTCAAAATAATATTGACAAAACGCCAAAAAAATTATACTATGATTGTATTGGTAAAAGAAAGGGGTTTGATAAATGAAACAAGATGTTATACGTTTAGAAAACGTAACAAAATCATTTGACAATGAAAAGGTTTTGGATTCAGTAAGTCTATCAATTAAAAAGAATGAATTTTTCACGTTGCTTGGGCCAAGTGGTTGCGGAAAAACCACTATGCTAAGAATTATCGGAGGCTTTGAAACTGCTGACGGTGGCAACGTATTTTTTGATGTTGTTAATATAAATGACTTGCCGCCAAACAAAAGAAACCTTAACACCGTTTTCCAAAAATATGCCCTTTTTCCGCATATGAATGTTTATGAAAACGTAGCCTTTGGGTTAAAAATTAAAAAAATGCCAAAAAATGAAATTGATGCTAAGGTAAGGGAAATGCTTTCTCTTGTTAATCTTAAAGGGTTTGAAAAACGTTCGGTTACCTCTTTAAGCGGTGGTCAGCAACAACGTGTTGCAATAGCACGAGCACTTGTAAATGAACCCGAGGTACTTTTGCTTGACGAACCTTTAGGTGCGCTTGACCTTAAACTTCGTAAAAGCATGCAGACCGAACTTAAGAAAATTCAACAAAGACTTGGAATTACGTTTATATATGTAACACATGACCAGGAAGAAGCTCTTACAATGTCGGATACTATCGTTGTTATGAAAAACGGTGTTATCCAGCAGATGGGTACTCCTGTGGATATATACAACGAACCAACTAACGCATTTGTTGCAGATTTTATTGGTGAAAGTAATATTTTGGATGGTGTTATGAAGGAAGATTACCTTGTGAAATTTGCCGACAGAGATTTTAAATGTGTGGATAAAGGCTTTGGTGAAAATGAAACTGTTGACGTTGTTATCCGCCCTGAGGATATAAAAATTGTGGATAATCCTGAAGAAGGTATGCTTTCAGGACATGTAGATTCCGTAATTTTCAAAGGTGTACACTACGAAATGAAAATTTCGTCCGATAATTATATATGGACTGTTCATTCAACCTCTATGGCTCCTGCCGGAAGCCATGTTGGCATGAACATTTTCCCTGACGAAATTCACATTATGAGAAAGGCGGAAAATGCGGAATGAAAAAATCTGTATCAGCTTACCCGTACATAATATGGGCTATACTTTTTACAGTTATTCCGTTGGTAATGGTTCTTTTTTACAGTGTGTATGACCAGGCAACAGGCTCGTTCACAATGCACTATATTTTAAAGTGCTTCGACCCTTTGTACCTTAAAGTTATACTGTACTCTTTTAAGCTTGCAATTTACTGTACAGTTTTGTGTCTGGTTATTGGGTATCCTGTTGCGATGATACTTGCAAGAACATCTTTTAAACAAAAAGACACACTGTTGTTTTTGGTAATTGCACCTATGTGGATGAACTTTCTTCTTCGAACATACGCATGGCTTACAATTCTTGAAAACAACGGAATAATAAACAAAATACTTGGCTTTTTCAACCTTGGTCCGTACCAGCTTTTATATAACGAGAGCGCTGTACTTTTGGGTATGGTATATAACTACTTACCATTTATGATTTTGCCAATATACACAGCACTTGCAAAAATGGACAAAAGCGTTGTACAGGCATCATACGACCTTGGCGCAAACAAATTACAGACATTTATGCGTGTTGAGTTTCCTCTTAGTATGCCGGGTGTATATTCAGGTATAGCAATGGTATTTATGCCTGCGGTTACAACATTTGTTATTTCAAAGCTATTGGGCGGCGGACAGCAAATGCTTATAGGTAACATTATTGAAAAACAATTTATGGAAGTAAGCAGTACATCTTCATTTGGTGGTGCTTTGTCACTTATTCTTATTGTAATTATACTTATTTCCATGGCAGTTTCAGACAAGCTTAACCCTGACGATAATTCGGAAGGAGGCGGGTTGTTTTGAGATTTTTGAAAAAAGCTTATATAGGTATCGTATTCCTGTTTTTATACGCACCTATACTTATTCTTATGCTATATTCCTTTAACGATTCACGTTCCAGAGGTAAATGGGGCGGGTTTACTCTTAAATGGTATGGCGAACTATTCCAGGATGCAGAAACAATGTCTGCACTTGAAACAACATTGCTTATTGCTCTGTTATCTGCAATAATTGCAACTGTTGTTGGCACAGTTACAGCATTTGGTATGCACTATATGAAAAAAAGACCAAAAGCCGTTTTATCTGCAGTTTCATACCTGCCGGTAATGAACCCTGATATTGTAACAGGTGTTTCCCTTTTGATGTTATTCCTTACTCTTAACATTCAAAAAGGCTTCTGGACTTTGCTTATAGCACACATATCCTTTAATATACCCTATGTTATACTTTCGGTTATGCCAAAACTAAAGCAGATGAATGAACATCTCTTTGAAGCGGCACAAGACCTTGGTGCAGGAAGTGTTTATACATTTTTCCGTATAATACTTCCGGAAATAATGCCGGGTATTGTTTCGGGCTTTTTGCTTTCCGTCACTCTTTCAATTGATGACTTTGTAATAAGTCTTTTTGCAAAAGGTCCAGGGGTTAACACCCTTTCAGTTCACGTGTACAATATGGCAAAAAGAGGTGTAGTACCAAGCATAAACGCGCTTTCAACCATAATGTTTGCTGTGGTTATGCTGCTTCTCCTTATTATTAACAGAAGGTCAGACAAAGGAGATGTGAAAATTGAAAAAAATTAGTTTGCTTTTAATTTTGTGCATTATTGCACTTACTCTTTGTTCTTGTGCGGATTCAACACCGGTTTTAAAAGTATATAATGCAGGTAAGTATATTGATACTGCGGTTTTGGAAGAATTTGAAGAACTTTACAACTGCAAAGTTGTGTACGACGAATTTGACAGTAACGAAAGTATGTATGTACAAATTTCAAACAACACATACACTTACGACATTGTAGTCCCTTCCGATTATTTTATTGACAGATTAATTCAGGAAGGCAGAGCAGAAAAACTCGATAAATCAATGATTCCAAACGCAAGTAACCTGGATTCCCAATATCTTGATCCTGTATATGACCATGGAAATATTTACAGTATTCCTTATATGGTAGGTACAATAGGTATTTTATACAACAAAACCGAAACAGGTGTTGAAGAAAAAGACGCAAGCTTCGGTATGTTGTTTGACCCCAAATACAAAGGGCAGATATTTATGCTGGACAGCGTGCGAGATGCTTTGGGTGCCGCACTTATTCACCTTGGATATAGCGTAAACTCTACTGATGAATACGAACTTGAACAAGCAAAGCAATTGCTTATAAAACAAAAACCGCTTGTACAGGCATATATCACAGACGAAATGGTAGATAAAATGGTAGCAGGTGAAGGGCTTTTGACCCTTGCATATTCAGGTGAGGCTGCCTATGCGCTAAGCCTTGATGATACAGGAAGCCTTACTTATGCCGTACCAAAAGAGGGCAGCAACAAATGGGTAGACGGCTTTGTGGTTTTAAAAACCGCCAAGCAAAAAGAACTTGCAATGAAATTTATAAACTTTATGTGCAGTAAGGAAGTTGCGCAGAAAAATATGATTGAAACAGGGTATGTTTCTCCTGTTTTGGGAACATATCCGGAGGAAGAATCAGATACTGAAGTATACTATCCACTTCCCGAAACTCTTGCAAATTGTGAGGCATTTACCTATTCACAAAAAGTAACAGAAAAATATTCTGATATATGGTTAAGCGTACAGCTTAGCAACTAAAATTTATCTTTAACCGCCGTTTCAAGGTTACTTAAACGGCGGTTAATTTTTATATTGTCAAATTCATCAATCTTTCGTTGTAACCCTTCTATTATAGCCTCGAGCTGATTTATTTTTATATTTAATTTTTTAAAATCAATATACCTGTCAACATCGTCTTTTTCACCCTCATCAGGCATAGCAGGCGGTCTTTTTGAAACTGCAAAAAAATTGTTTATTCCATACAACCTTACATTTCCATTCACAACATTCCCCTTACAGCAATCTGCATTTAAAGAAGTTTCATAACCGGTATATCTTATGCCAAATTGCCGTGGGCTTGAAAAACCGCCATACATAATTACAGTAGGTGCAGTATCGCTTTTTCTCTTTAAAAACACCTTGTTGTCAACCGTACTTTCCCAGGTTATAATTTCTTCATTTTGAAAAAACATAACCGGCCTTCTGCCCGTGCCCACTATATTTTCTTCACCTTTAAAATATTCTATAATACTCATATCTTTTTCATAAACAATGTGCACCTGGTCATCTTCATCTATGTATAAAAACGGATTTTTGACCTTGTGGGACATATTTACAGGAATAAAGTCAGTCCACCTTTTTTCATCATTTATATACTTTTTTATTCCCCACCCTTTTTCCGTCATACTGTAATATAACACCATTGGGTTTTTCCCAACATCACAACCTGTACAAAAGTCATCTTTAATACAGTCAATTACATTGGGGTCGTAATATTCGTCATTTACAGGCTGGTGCACCAACATTTTTTGCCCTCCATATTCTACGCAATACATAAGGTCCAGTCGCCCATTTCCAACCTTTAGGGAAAAGTGCTTAGGATACACTTTTTTGCTTTTGCTTTTTAGCAAAACCGTCTTTCGCCAGGTATCCTCAAAATGGGTTACATATAAAATATCCCCTTCATTGTTTTGATAAACTATGTGCACACAGTCGGTATCGTCAACTGCCACATCAAAATCCTCCAAAGCGTCTGGTATTAAAACATTGTACCGTGTAATGTTGTCGTCCGACATTTTGCAATAACAAATACCATGAGAATTATGATAAAAATTCCATATAACACCATAACTTTCCTTAACAAAAAAATTCATTTAACCACCTCTGTTTTATTTATATTTGCCTTGCAAAATTATATGTACAAATTGCAAAAAAAGGTATTTTTTTCTGTATAACCACAAGGTTTATGCTTAAAATAGTAAAACAGGGAGGTTTCTACATGAAAAGAAAATTTTTTGTTATTTTGGTTTTTTTAAACCTTATTTATATAAATGCAAACGCTTTCTCACTGGATATGTTTCATTCCCCTAAAAAAGAGGCATCCGCAGTCACTGATAAAAAGACTATTTACTGCGATATAAATAACCACTGGTGCAAAACATCAGCGCAAAGGCTTTTTGAACAGGACATATTCAAAGGTATAAAAATAGGAAGTGAGTATTACTTTATGCCAGATGAGGCAATAACCAGAGGAGAATTTTTACTATATTTAAACGCCATATTAAATATCCCTTGCGAAAACAAAAATAACATTCCCTTACCATTTAAGGACGCTTCTCTTATACCTTTATGGCAATATCCCACAGTAGGAATTATGTATGAAAAAGGTTATATAAAGGGAAATCTTGAAAAAACAGGGCTTTTCTTTAACGGAGATGAAAAGATTTCCCGACTCGAATGTGCTTTAATACTAAGTAACATACTAACACCCTCAACCAAAAATAAGACGTTTGTTTATTGTGATGAATACCTTATTCCCTCATACGCTTTAAATGCGGTTAAAACCGTTACGGAATGTGAAATTTTAAAGGGATACACCGACAACAGTTTCAGACCATATATTAAAATAACCCGCGGAATGCTTGCCGACATTTTGTGGCGTACCAAAGAATTTTTAAACATTTAAGCCTCTTCCCTTTGTTGACAAAAAAGTGCAAACATTGTATAATTTCAATGAAAGGAATGAGAACCTATGAGAAATAAAAATTCAATTAAATTTGCAGTTGCCACAGTAATTATCATAAGCATTATTATTGCCGCAGTTGTTTATATTTACGACAGTAAACAAATATATGGTGGTAACGGTATATACTATACCCAGCAAGAAACAGGGGAGTATATACAGTTTAACAAAGACAAAACTTTTACCCTGGCCTACAACCCACAAAATGATAAGGACGAAAAAACAAGTAACCAGGCAGATATTTTAGGGGAAGGAACCTGGGAAAAATCAGGAAATAAAATTGCACTCACCTTTTTAGAAAGTGATACTCCAATTATATTTATAGAAAAAGATGAATATATTTACAGAGAGAATAAAATATTCAGGGGCATAACATCCGATGCAAAACTTTTAAACAACGGATATCTGCTTGAACAAACCGAAGACCAAAGCCTAATGGCGTGGTTTTTTGATGACGGAAAAATGTCTTTTGAAACTCGTTGGGGAAAAGACGTTACTATAAAAAGCGGTACCTATACCCGAACAGACGATATTTTAACAGTAAGATACAATGACAAATCCACTACTGCTGAAAGATACCTTGTTCTTGAAAATGGCATAACAAAAGATATTTATGCAAAAAAACTTCCATAAAAAATGAAAACTGCTCGCTTCAAACGGTAATTAACCCGTTTTCAAGCGAGCAGTTTTCATAATTAAAATTATTCAGCTACAGGAGCACCAACTGGGCATTCACCTGCACAAGCACCGCATTCAAGGCACTTATCAGCATCGATAACGAACTTGTCATCACCTTCAGCAATACATTCAGCAGGACATACTGCTACGCAAGCACCACATGAAATACATTCATCTGTAATTTTATAAGCCATAGTTTACACCTCCTAAAGTTATTTATATATTATTTTTCGTTCCCGAAAATTAATAACTATTCTTCAAGTTTTTTAAGCTCTTTAAGCTCTTCTGCCGTTAATTTGGTAGATGCCGCTTTTAAAATAACAACATCTTTTGCATCATAAACGTTAACTATTGAATCTTCACCACGGTCAATTCTCACTTTTACCAAACCAGCAAGCACGTTATTTTCTATTACTGTACCCTTACCGTCCGCTGTATCAACAATGGCATCAACACGCGGAACAAATTTAAGCATTTCTTCATAAGTTGACTGTTCATACTTAAGACAACACATAAGTCTGCCACAGGTACCTGATATTTTTGTAGGGTTAAGGGATAAATTCTGCTCCTTAGCCATTTTAATAGATACAGGCTGAAAATCTCCCAAAAAAGAATTGCAGCAAATAGGTCTGCCACATACGCCTATACCACCAAGCATCTTAGCCTCATCACGAACCCCTATTTGACGAAGTTCAATTCTTGTCTTAAAAACAGATGCCAGGGACTTAACCAATTCGCGGAAATCAACCCTGCCCTCTGCAGTAAAATAAAACAAAATTTTATTTTCGTCAAAGGTATATTCCACATCAACAAGATGCATATCAAGCTTATGATATTTGATTTTATTCATACAAATTTCAAAAGCTTCTTTTTCTTTTTCTTTTATTTTATCAATTTTTTTAATATCTTCGTCTGTTGCCTTTCTAAGAACAGGCTTAAGCGGAGATACAATATTTTCCTCAGGAACTTTTCTGTTTGTAAGCATAACCTCGCCTATTTCTGTACCACGTACAGTTTCAACAACGGCGAAATCACCTTTTGTAAACTGAATATTTCCCGGTGCAAAATAATATATTTTACCTACGCTTTTAAAACGAATTCCAACTACTTCAATCATTAGTTTCCCCCAGTATATTCAACATCATTTCGCTTACTGCTATATTATAATCTGCATTAAGCAAAAACGAATTGCGTGTTTTTTCGACCAATTCAATTATTTGTACAGCTTTTTTGCTGCTAAGCCCTTCTATTCTAAGCCCACTTTCCCTGCCATGCAGAGTATCCTGTAACATAACAAGCATTATATCAAAAAGCGGTTCGTAATTAGCTTTTTCCTTTTGCATAAAATCAATAAGACGATATGTCTCCTCCGAAGTCCCTATACCCACAGTTTTAAACAGTTCAACAAAATTGTTTAAAACCTCACTAAGTTCCTCATTTTCACAAAGGCTTTGTACCATACCGATACTTCCTGATGCAATTCTTACAATTATATCAGATACTTCCTTGCCGTTTTTTGACATATAGTCTTTTACCTGATTATCGTCAAGCTCCCCAAAACGCACCGTAACCGCCCTAGACCTTATTGTCGGCAATAATATATTATCATTTTGGGTAACAAGAATAATAACGCAATAAGAAGGTGGTTCTTCAAAAATCTTCAAAAGAGCATTTTGTGCCTGCTGATTCATTTTTTCGGCATTGGGTATTATAAATACACGTCTATCTGCAAGGTATGGCTTCATATACATATCTGAAGAAGCCGCACGAACGGTATCTACCGAAACTGTATCTGTTTTGGATTCAATGCCGTAATGTTCATTAGTAACCAAAGTTACATCAGCAACACTACCCTCGGTTAACACATGGGCAAATTCCTTTGCCATGGTGTTCTTTCCCACCCCACGTTTGCCCGCAAAAATATAGGCGTGAGATATCTTCCCCGTCTTAATAGCAGTTTCAAGTTGTTTTTTTACTTGTATATGTCCGACAACTTTTTCAAAAATCATATTTTTTCAAACCTGTCAATGTCAAGTACAAACAAAGTTGCCCCACCTACTGTAATTTCAATAGGCCAGGTAATTGCAGCAGCCATACTAACAGATGTAGGTGCAACAATTTCTTTACGGGACTTACATACCTGTTTGATAATTTCAATTACTTCTTCTACCTTTTCATCTTCAGTACCAATCATAAGGGTAACGTTGCCTGCACGCAAAAAACCGCCTGTTGACGCAAGCTTGGTTACAGGAATTGAATTTTTGCTCAATTTATCCGTTAGCTTTGAACTATCTTCATCTCCAACTATGGCAATAATAAGTTTCATACAATCACCAACCCCTTCGAAAAAATAACAAAATTATCTTTACATCTACATTATACATAAATTTTGTGGGTTTTTCAAGAGTTTTTTATATATATACAAAAATTACTTACTTGCTTCTTGGATATACTATAAAAACTCTAAAAATTGCCCGAAATAGTAGAAATAGCGGTATTTTTCACAAGCAAATCTCCATATTCTGCAAGTTTACCACAAGCAACCGAACTGTTAAACACCTTTTCTCCATATTCGTAAAGCAAAGAGTCAACCTTTACCGCCACACTTTCGTGTATGGCATCCATAACAAGATAATACTCTCCGTCAAGCTTGTAAAGTCTGCTTACTCCCACAAAAGCGTTTTCAATATATTTACATGCTTTTATAAGGTCCTCAAAATCCGAAAAACTGAATATTATTGGTGAAATATCTTTTGCTCTTTTATGTTTTCCCTTTTTTTGTTTTATTCTCGGTAATCTTTCATTATCGACAACACGGGTTACTGTCATAGTAAGTCCGTCATTTTTTGAAGCTACTGCCTCTACTACAATCTGGGCCCCTTCTCCAAAAAATTCGTCATCTATTTGTGCATGCTCTATTAAATCCCAAAATATTTGCTGGGCCTCATCTGAATTATATTTTAAATTTTCAAAATCTACTCCAAAATCCCTTAAATCTTCATCTGAAAATATTATTCTGAATTTGTCGGGTGATATCTTTTCTACCTTCACTAACACACCTCCCACAATTTATTATATTAAAAGCAATATCCAAGGGCTACCCTTATTTTGCGTATGCTTTAATATATTTCAAAACATCCGAACCTGTCCATGAACCATAAACAGTTATACGTTTAAACGGAACAGTCCCTGCATCAGAAACATTGTTTATTCCTCTTTCCCCAACCTGTGCAGTTACCCTATACCCTGCACGTTTTGCTGCATCTATCACCTTTTGGTTACAACTTCCGTATGGAAATGCAACAACACCACATTCTGTACCAAGATTTTTTTCAATAGCAATTTTCGAAAGCCTTAGTTCCCTTTCAAGCTCAAACGCATCAAGCTTTGCAAGGTCCTTGTGGTCGTAAGTGTGGGACTGTATGCTAACAAGTCCGCTTTGTTGCATAATTTTAGCCTCGTTCCACCCAAAATGCACACTTGTTTCAAGCACCTTTCCCACAGTTTTTGCAACCACAAAAATTGTAGCCTTAACCCTGTATTTATCAATTATTGGAAAAGCATATTTGTAGTTTGTATCATATCCGTCATCAAAGGATATAATTACAGGGTTTGTGGGCATGGAAAACAACCCCAAAGAAGCATTGTATACATCTTCAAAGCTTACAGGTGTATACCCGTTTTTCAAAAGAGTTACAATATGCTCTTCAAATTTTTGAGGAGTAATTGTTGTTGCCGCCTTGTCAGGTGTGTAAGATAACTGCAAATCGTGGTACAAAAGCACAGGGATATGAGAATCTGCAGAAACATTCACACAGGAAAAAAGCAAAAAACAAATAACCAATAACGCTAACTTCTTCATGTTTCCTCCGTTTATTTACCAAGGGTTTTAACGATTTTATTGCAAAACTCATAATTATCCTTTGTTGCAACAAGCTCGTTTACAAGCATTTCCGTAACATCGGCAGAATTTTGATTATGAAATGCACGGCGTATTGTCCACACGCACTCCATCTCTACCTGAGAAAGTAAAAGTTCTTCTTTTCTTGTGCCTGATTTATAAATATCTATTGCAGGAAAAATACGTCTTTCCTGCATACGTCTGTCAAGGTGTACCTCCATATTACCAGTACCCTTAAATTCTTCATATATAACGTCGTCCATTCTGCTTCCGGTATCTATAAGTGCCGTTGCAAGTATGGTAAGGCTTCCTCCATTTTCTATATTACGGGCTGCCCCAAAAAACTTTTTTGGTTTATGTAATGCATTAGGGTCAAGACCTCCTGAAAGGGTTCTGCCCGTAGAAGTACTTGTAAGGTTGTATGCTCTTGCAAGCCTTGTTATACTGTCAAGCAAAATAACAACATCTTTTTTATGTTCAACAAGCCTCATTGCACGTTCTAAAACCATTTCAGAAACACGAATATGGTGTGCCGGTTCTTCATCAAACGTAGAATATATAACCTCGCCTTTTATGCTGCGTTTCATATCCGTAACTTCCTCAGGGCGTTCGTCTATTAAAAGCACAAGCAAAGTTACATCAGGGTGGTTTGTTTCAATGCTTTTTGCAATTTGTTTAAGCATTGTAGTTTTACCCGCCTTAGGAGGGGAAACAATTATACCTCTCTGACCTTTACCCACAGGGTCAATTAAATCCACAAGACGCATTGCATAATCCGTAGACTTATTAACCATATGCATTCTTTCGGTAGGATAAATAGGAGTAAGATTTTCAAAGGCAGTTCTTCGTATTGCAACATCAGGCTTATCGCCATTTACTGCATTTACATATAAAAGCGCACGAAACCTTTCATTTTCACGGGGCAAACGGGCAATACCCTTTAACATATCCCCTGTTTTTAAACGAAACCTGCGTATCTGTGCCTGGGCAACATAGACATCATCAACCCCCGAAAGATAATTTTCACTTCTTAAAAAGCCAAAACCATCCTCGCAAATTTGAAGTATACCCTCAACCTCTACAGTTTCGGTACGCACTTTCCCGCCATCCTCCAAAGATGGTGCATTCTCTTCTTCCATTTTTCCTTCAATGGCAGAAACAAGTTCTTCCTTTTTTAACTTTGATATATTTTTTAGTTCGTATTTTTTTGCAATCTCCTTAAGTTCGGACAATGTTTTGTTAATCATTAAAATACCCCTTTTGAATTAAAGAATAAAATCTATAAATACGTTATGTCTATACATCGTATATGCAATAATTGACTTATCAATCATTTCCTGACATTCACCAATATTAAAAACCACAACCAAAGTCATAAGAACATATATTATAATAACTCCGATAGCAAGCCCTGATAAACCACCTAAAACCCTGTTTGCAAAAGATATTACGGGTAGCTTTGCAACTATGTTAAGAGCCCCCACAAGAAGGTTTGCAATTATGTATGTCGCCAAAACCACAATAAGAACAGATACAATGCCTATTACAACATCCGCAAGTTCAACCGCAATTCCTTCTCCTGTACCGACAATAAACTGCGGTATATTTTCAGGCAAAAGCGACCGAGAAGTTTCGCTGAATTTTTGTTTTATAAATTCTCCTATAAAGGACTTTGCAACAAACTGACTTACCGTTGGGTTTAAAAACTTAGCAACGACAATTGCAATTATCCAGCAAAAAAGTTTTGATACACTTTTTAAAAAACCACGTTTGTATCCAAGAACAAGCGATATTACCATAATAGCAACAACAATTATATCTGCCATAATAACCACCCTATATTCTTATTAACTGTATGCAGTCATCGCATAAAATCAACACTTTGTCAGTGCCTGCAAGACAAATTCCACGCACCTTTTTCTTTATTTCCGTAGTTGATATAACTTTTCCCGAGTAATTAATTACCGAAACTGCCGATTCTTCACATATAGCAATATTACGCTGGTTTACATCTATAAACGACACCTTTGTATCTGTAATATATTCCCCGGCTTTGCTTCCGTTTTTGGTATAAGACCTTATAATTGTATTGTTTTTTATACCCTTAAGGGCAACAATAGTGTTTCCATTTGAATCAACCTTAAATGACTGAAGTATGTTGTTTTCAAATGAAACATTCCACTTTTCTCTTGCCTTGGAATCATAAAGCTTAAGCCCTGTATCAGAAACAACTATTGAGCTTCCCGAATCCGTATATTTTACGCTTATTGGCATATCGCCTTCAACCTTGGTTCTGCCTGTTTCTACTGCAGCCTTAATATCTATCAAAACTACATTTTTAACTATAACACCTGTATCTGTTGAAATTGTTACAGCAACAAGGCTTTTGTTATCAGGGGCAATATCCATATCTACTATATACTCGTTACCAATTTTCCAAATATAAATAAGCTGACCTTTACTGTCAAGCACCAACACCTTTGAATTGTACCCAACTTCATCACTTGTAAGCACGGTATATCCGTTTTTATTTACCTTGGCATTTTTTATAGGCTGGTCACATTCGTATGAATATTTTTTGTTTACCCCCTCATAAACCGACAGTTTTTTATCTCCCTTATCATAAAGCAAAATCATATTCCCCGAAATATTATAATGAGGAGATGACATATGACTTTCAATATAATCAGTTTGCTGCCCGTTAAAATTAAGAAGTTTGACACCTTCATACCCCAAGGTAAAAATTTTACCGTGAAATTCATCTATCTGATAATTAAAATCATTTTCAAACTTATATAAATTTTCTGCAGAAATTTCACTGCATCCGCTTAAATTGTACAAAAGTAAAAAAACGCAAATTGCCAAGGCAAGTATTCCCAAAATTATCATCGACTTACCTCTTATATTGAATTTGTTTTTAAGTTTTTTCACAAAATCACCTCAATATAAAATCTCTTTCAGATACAACCCCTGAGGCTCTGCAGTAATTCCCGCACGTGTGCGGTCGCAACTTTTTATTACCTCGGGAATACTTTCCCAACGTATTCGGCCTGTTCCAACATACAATAATGTTCCTGAAATTATACGCACCATATTATAAAGATATGCATTTGCATTTATTTCAAATTCAATAATATCCTCATAACTGCGTACTTTAAGATAATTTACTGTACGTACAGTTGTTTTTTGACTGCTTCCCTGGGTCATAAACCCGGAAAAATCATGAGTTCCCTCAAAAAAGCCAACTGCCTTTTTAATATTTTCTACATTTACATCATATGGGAAATGATAAGCATAATTTTTCAAAAAAGGATTTAAAATTTCAGAACAACAAGTCTTATAAATATAGGTTTTTGACTTGGCACTAAAACGGGAATTAAAATCTTCATCTGCCCTGCATGCACTTTTTACCCTTATATCCCCTGGAAGCTTTGTATTCAAAGCAAGGGGAATTTTTTCAAAAGGTATTATCAAATCACTTTTAAAATTGCAAACATAATTTATAGCATGCACTCCTGCATCTGTACGGCTACATCCCGTAACCTCCGCTTTGTGCTTAAATATTTTTTCTACCGCATTTTCTACAACCTCACATACACTCACTGCATTGTTTTGTTTTTGCCAACCGTGATATGCAGTGCCGTCATAGGAAAGACAAAGTTTATAATTCAAGGTATTCACCACCTCAAAAAATTTGTAAAAACAATAATTGCAATAAATAAAACCATCACTACAACCGCAACAACATCCCGTACCCCAATCTTAGGCTGGTTCATTTTTGTTCTGTTGCTGCCTCCGTGATAACAACGGCATTCCATAGCCATAGCAAGTTCGTCTGCACGTCTGAAAGCGCTTATAAACAAAGGAACAAGCAAAGGTATAAGTGCTTTTGCACGTTTTAACACATTACCGCTTTCAAAGTCTGCACCTCTTGCAGTTTGTGCTTTTGTTATTTTATCTGTTTCCTCCAGTATTGTAGGAATAAACCTAAGCGCTATACTCATCATCATAGCAAGCTCGTGTGATGGAAGACCAATCTTTGAAAACGGACTCAAAAGCCTTTCCATACCATCTGTTAGCTCAATTGGAGATGTTGTGTATGTGAGCAAGGAGGTACCCATAACCAAAAATGTTATGCGAAATATCATATATATTGCATTGGTAACACCTGCTTTTGTTATGGTTAAAAACCCTGCATTCCACAATACTTCTCCGTTTTTTGTAAACAACACATTAAGTATTGCTGTAAATATTACAAAAAATAACACGGGCTTAACCGCCTTAAGCATATATCCAAAAGGAATTTTTGAAACTGCAATCATAAACAAAGTAAATATAACAAGTGCAAGATAACCGTACATACTTTTTATACAGAAAATTACTACCATAAACACAATTGCAAGTAAAATTTTAATTCTTGCATCCAATTTGTGAATATATGACTCACCGGAAAAATACTGTCCCAAGGTAATATCCTTAAGCATTTACAGCACCTCCGTTCATTTTAACCATATAGTCCACTGCCTGGTCGACTGTGCAAACTTTTACACCGCAAAGCTTATCCATAAGTCGTGTTATCTGCGGTGCGGTAACGCCTATTTTTTCAAGATTTTCGTATTTTGAAAAAACATCAATTGGTGTTCCGTCTGCAAAAACTTCACCCTCATTTAAAACCACAACACGCTTTGCACACTGTGCAACATCCTCCATATCATGAGAAACAAGCACAATGGTAATTCCGTATTCATCATGCATTTTTCTTATACGGGTTAAAAGTTTCTTTCTGCCAATCGGGTCAAGACCTGCAGTTGGTTCATCAAGTACCAGTACTTTAGGCTTCATTGCAAGGATACCCGCAATTGCCACACGACGCTTTTGCCCTCCCGAAAGCTCAAATGGAGATTTTTCAAGCCATTTTTCATCAACCCCTGCAATTTCGCAGGCATACTTTATTCTTTCCTCAATCTCCTCATTTGCAAGCCCCATATTCTTAGGTCCAAAAGCTATATCAAGCCTTACGGTTTCTTCAAAAAGCTGATGTTCAGGATATTGAAAAACAAGTCCTACGGTAGTCCTTATCTCCCTTAAGTTTGTGTTTTTATCCGATATGTTTTTACCATTTACCCACACTTCTCCACTGTTTGGCTTTGTAAGTGCATTAAACATTTGAAGTAAAGTAGACTTTCCGCTGCCTGTGTGGCCTATAATTGCAAGAAAATCACCTTTATTTACCTTGAGACTTACATTGTTAACCGCACTTTTTGAGTCAGGCCCGTTTGGTGAGTATTCATAATAAACATTTTTAAGCTCTATAATAGTACTATTTTGCACATCTTCTTTTTTATTTTCAAATGCAACCGTGCCATTTTTAACAAACGGCTTCATTCCATCTATTGCCTGTTCTATTGTAAGTATATTGTTTTTAATATTAAATCCACATTTTTTTAATCTGTATGCAAACTCTGTAACCTGAGGAACATCAAGCCCTATTTCCTTAATTTTTTCAACATCTGCAAATACATTTTCAGGGCAGTCATCAAGTAAAATCTTCCCGTTATCCATTACAACAACACGGTCTGCCAAAACTGCCTCATCCATATTGTGCGTTATAATTACAACTGTCATATTTTTTTCTGCATTAAGCCTTTTTAATGTAGACAAAACCTCTCGTCTGCCTATTGGGTCAAGCATAGCGGTAGGTTCGTCCAAAACTATATATTTAGGCTCCATCGCAAGTATTCCTGCAATTGCTACTCTTTGCTTCTGCCCTCCCGAAAGCAAATGAGGTGCACGCCTTTTAGCCTTGGACATACCTACCGCATCCAAAGCCTCATCAACACGACGGCGAATTTCCTCCGAGGGTACACCCATATTTTCAGGGGCAAATGCAACATCTTCCTCTACTATTGTGGCAACTATCTGGTTGTCGGGATTTTGAAAAACCATACCTACAGTCTGCCTTATATCGTAAAGTAATTTCTCATGGGATGTATCCATTTTTTCTACATACACCTTTCCTCCAACAGGAAGGTTAATTGCATTAAAATGCTTCGCCAGGGTCGACTTACCGCTTCCGTTATGTCCCAAAATAGCCGTAAATCCACCCTTGTGAATTTCTATATTAATATTTTCAAGAATGTTTGCCTCTGATTCCTCGTTATAACGGAAAATCAAATTTTCTGTCTTTATCATTTATTTCATCACCCATCTTGCAGATGAACCGCAAGGTAAAATCAAACCCTTGTCCTTCATTGGAATACCTATTTCATCAGCAGTTGCCTCACCACCGAATTTTTTACCTACCGTAAGGGTAAGTACATTTGCCATAGTTGCAGCACTTAAGCCTGTTGTATAGGAATTTAATAGTACAAACAGTGGATTATCGCTTAAGACTTCTGCACATTGTTCTACAAATCCAAAAAGTTCTGTTTCTATTTTCCATACTTCTCCCCCTGGGCCTCTGCCGTATGATGGAGGGTCCATAATAATAGCATCGTACTTCCTGCCACGGCGTATTTCACGCTGTACAAATTTCAAACAATCATCAACAATGTAGCGTATTGGTCTGTCTGCAATACCTGTAAGCTGAGCATTATCCTTTGCATGTGCAACAATTCCCTTAGATGCGTCAACATGGCAAACGGATGCCCCTGCACATGACGCAGCCACCGTTGCACCACCTGTATAAGCAAACAAATTAAGCACACT